>NZ_JBVKBC010000012.1:186425-203600 GCF_055639095.1 Streptomyces sp. NPDC107550 | reverse complement strand
CGCTCGAACGTGCCGTCCCTGGCCCAGCGGCGGAACCGGGTGTGCAGGCTGGACCAGGGCCCGTACCGGTCGGGCACATCGCGCCAGGCCACACCAGTACGGAACTTCCACACGATGCCGTTGAGGACCATCCGGTCATCCCGCCGGGGCCGGCCAAAAGCCCCACGGGGCAGCAACGTCTCCAGCAACTCCCATTCCTCATCAGTCAGTTCATGACGACGCACCATCACTCCATACTGCCCCCCGGCACGACACTTTGACGACACGCCCTAGCACGGAGCCGAGGGACGCGGCCGTGGGGGCCGGGTCCGTGTGGAGAGGAGCCGAGGACCTCATGAGCGACTACGACGACGGAGCGCCGCAGGACCAGGACGCGGTGGACGAGACCGGGGTGGACCCCAAGGACGTCGAGCTGGTCATGGCTCAGGTCGGGGTGAGCAGGCGCAAGGCCGTCGAGGCCCTGCGGAACAGCGGCGGGGACCTCATCAACGCCATCATGGCGGCCTCGGAGTAGAACCCCGTCCGCCGTCAGGAAGCCGGGGCGCCGGTGCCGCCTCAGGGCGCGTCCGCCCTGTCCTGTCTTCCCCCGCTCGACGGGTCAGGGCGGACGCGGCCTCAGGCGGCACCGGCGCGGGTCCCCGCGGAGCCGTCGTGTCCGTACGGGAAAGTAGACCGTGCCCCGGCGCGGCGGCTCCATCGCTTCGATGATCCTCGAAAGGTCGGGAAGGCCGGGGAAGGGAGGCGAGGTCAGCCGGGTGTCGGCGGCGGGGAAGCCGACAGCAGGTCGAGCACGGCGTCGCCGCGTTCCGTGCGCCGGACCCGTACATGCCGCCCGTGCCGCTCGCGCGCGATGAGGCCGGCGTCGGTGAGCTGACGGCAGTGATGCGTGGCGTTCGCCGCGCTGCATCCGAGGAGGCGGGCCACCTCACCCATCGTCAGCGGCTGCGCCACCGTCCGCAGTACCGCCGCGCGCAGCGGCCCGAGCAGCAGCGCCAGCCCGTCGGCGCGGGACGCGGGCACCTGTGCCGGTGTCTCCCACAGGCGGCCGACGGCGGGCAGCGGGTAGCCGATCCACACCAGGTCCGAGCGGTCGAGCGCGAACATGGACGCGCCGGGCCCGGACACGATGGGGACGAGGACCAGGCGCCGTCCGTCCAGCCGGAACGTACCGGCCTGCGGATCGGGCAGGTACAGGCTGCCGTCGCGCAGCCGGAAGCGGGGGCTGAGGTCTTGGAGCACGAGATCGGCGCAGCCCTGGACGACGGCGCCGCCCACGCGTTCGGCTTCCCGCTGGATGTACTGCTCGGCCCGCTTCCACACCGGTTCGAACTCCCCCCAGACGGACCGGGAGAGCCGCACGTAGGCGTGCATCCACGGGCGCGGCCGGTCCACGACGGGCCGCCACCGCTCGGGCACGCGGGAGCCGAACTCCGCCTCCAGTTCCGCGAGAAGCGTGTCCGGCGACAGGTCCGCGATCTGCTCGCACAGCGTGTCCACGTCGCCGCCGGGCATGCACGCGGTGGGGGTGACGCAGTCGGGGATGATGGAGGAGCCGGGCGCGAACATCGGCCCGAGGACCGCCGCGGGTGACGTGGGGATCGCCGAGCGGACCAGGCGCCGCCAGCGCGGCGGCACGCCCTGGCTGCGCTGCCCGAACGCGTCCGCGAGCAGCGACAGCAGCGTGGCGCCCTGGTGCGCGGCGAGGGAGATCGGCATCCGGTCGGGCGGATCGAGGCGCAACTCGGTGTAGCCGTGCATGATCCCGCCCCCGTCGTACGTCCTGTGTCTGGCGCCGTGGTCCGGTTCGTCAGCGTACCGAGCACCCGCCGGCGCGGGCCCGGGGTGAGCCGCCTGGACCGTCCTTGCCCGCCGACGAGCCGACGAGCCGTGGCGAGCCACCGGGGCCGCAGGGTCGCCGGGTCGCCGGGTCGCCGGACTCCGCCGTGGGGGTGCATTCCGGGCGCGCGCCGGTACGTCCGCGCCTGGAGAAGCGTTTTTCCCTTCTTGCGGTCTTCTACGTTCCTTCGCGTGGCGCTCGCCACACGTTCCGCTACCGGGAAGGTAACCGCACGTATGTCTCTTCGCCTGCGTCAGCTCCTCGCCGTCGCCGCCGCGTCCCTCGCCCTGTCCGTCACCATGCCGAGCCCCGCGGGCGCCGCCGTGGGCGAGTTCCGCTACACGTACTACAACGACTCCGGTCAGCGTTCCGAGGGCGTCCTGAACGACCCCGACAGCCGCGTCTGCATCACGCTCCCGGAGGTCGCCGACCCCGGCACCAGCGCGCCGGCGTTCGCCCCGAGGAACTTCACGGGCAGCACCGTCACCATGTTCACCGGCCCCGACTGCGACGGCGACTACTACAGCCTGCGCCCGGGCGGCCGCGCGAGCGACCGTCTCCTGCTCCGCTCGGTCGTCTTCAGCTGACCCGAGACCCGGGACGGGGCGTCACGCGGGGCCGGGCACCCGGATCAGGGTGGGGCGGCCGGTCGACAGGACGGTGCCGCAGGCTCCCGCGGCGCCGTCCACCCAGCTCAGCGCCCAGCGGCCGCTCTCCCGTACCGGCTGCCCCACCGCGTGCCGGGGGCCGGGGAGCGGCGGGCGGCCGGGGGCGGGCCGGGTCCAGACGGCCGCCGTGTCGCCCCATTTGACCTCGCATTCGTGCCGCGTCCAGCGCAGTGTCGCGGCCTCGGCCCCGTGCCCGGCATCGCTCCCGCCCCCGGCCCCGGCCGCGCTCCCATGCCCGGCCCCGGGTGCGGTCGCGCGTCCCCTCCCGTGCCCGGTCCGGCCGGCGTCCTCCCGCGCCGGGCCGAGCACCCGGTCCACCGCCGCGAACTCCGCCGCCGTCGCGAGCGTCCGCTGCACGTCGACGGCGACCCGCCCCGGCCCCGCCACGGCCGCCACCGCGCCACCCGTATGACTCAAACTCACGGCCGGCCAGGGCAGTTCGGGGACGGCCGGCCGCCCGTGGCCCCGGCTGCCGCACCGCGCGCACCGCTGCTCGTACGTGAGTTCATCGGGCGCCACACCCGCGTACTCGGCGGCGCAGACCCGTACCAGAAGGTGCGCGGCGAGATAGGCGTCCCGCTCGCCGGACGGCCCCAGTCGCGCGGCCCCCGCCCGCTCCGCGTCCGTCAGCGCCCGGCGCAGCGGGTGCCACGCCTCCAGCACGGCGGGGACGGCGGCGGTACGCACAGGGACGAGGCCGGACACGCAGGCATCATCCGGCTCCAGGGCTCCCTCCGCCACCCCTCCCCCACCAGCGCTGACCCCGCCGCCCGCGCCCGCCGACCGCTTTCGGACTTATCCGGAACCCGCACACGAGGAGTCCCGGGACATACGCGTGGCGCGCGTGGGGCCCCTGACCATGAGGGACGCGGTCGCGGGCCGCGCCGAGCGGTGCCGAGACGTTTCGGCCGGGGCCGCGCGGTGGCTCAACCCGCGCCGTGTTCCCCTGTGTGCGGCTGCGTTAGCGTCGCCGTCCCGACATCGATGGGGAGGCTTCGTTGCGCGCTCTCGTCTATCTGGGTCCGGGCTCCGCGGCATTGCAGGAACGTCCCGCCGCGCGGCTCTCCAACGGTGATGACGTCGTGGTCGAGGTGGTCGGTACGGGGATCTGCGGGACGGACCGCAAGATCCTGCACGGGAAGTTCCCCGCCCGCGCCGGGGTGGTGCTCGGGCACGAGGCGGTCGGCGTGGTGCGGGAGACCGGGCCCGAGGTGCGCTCGGTCGCGGTCGGCGACCGCGTGGTGGTCAACCCCACGCTGTACTGCGGCTGGTGCCCGCCCTGCACCCGGGGGGCGACCAACTTCTGCCGTCACAAGACCGGCACCGAGGTCGGCGTCGACCGCGACGGCACATACGCGGAGGCCGTCACTCTGCCGGAACGTTTCGTCGTACGGGTGCCCGCCGGGCTCCCCTTCCGCGGCGCGGTCCTGATCGAACCGCTCGCCTGCGTCCTGAACAACGTCGAGGCCGCGGGTGTCACCTTCGACGACACCGTGACCGTGCTCGGCGCCGGACCCATCGGCCTGCTGACCGCGCTGGTCGCGGCCCGGCACGCCCGCCGCGTCACCCTCGCCGAGCCGGACGCCTACCGGCTGGAGCGGGCCCGCGACCATCTCGCGCACGTCGTGGACGTGGCCGGGCAGGACGCGGCCGAGGCGGTGCTCAAGGCGTCCGGCGGCGACCGCCCCTCCATCGTCTTCGACACCACCGGGTCGGCGCTGGAGGCGGCGCTGCGGCTGATCGACGACGGCGGCCGGATCGTCGTGATGGGCTTCGACGACAGCTACACCACGCCCCTGCGCCCCCTGACGCTCACCAACCGGGGCATCCGGCTCATCGGCGCGGGCGACTACCGCGCCGACACCTTCGCCGTGGCCGTCGACCTGGCCGCCGAACTCTGCGCCGCGCCCACGACGGGAACCGACACGGCAGGCACCGGCACCGGCGACGGTTCCGCGTCCTTCCTCGGCCGGCTCGTGAGCCATGAGTTCCCCCTCGACCGGTACGAGGACGCCTTCGCCGCACTCGGCGGGCTCACCGGACGCCCGAGCGAGGCCGGGGGCGCCGCGGGCGCGCGCTACGACGCGCTGAAGGTGGTCATCCGCTCGTACGCGGGTGCGGTCGGCGCCGACGGCTGGCCGGTGGACGCGTGAGCGCGCCGCGCCTCGGGGCGATCGAGTCCGGCGGTACGAAGGTGGTCTGCCTGGTCGGTTCGTCGCCGGACCGCGTCGAGGCGGAGATCCGGTTCCCGACCGGGGAGCCGGGCCCCACGCTCGGCCGGGCCGTCGCCTTCCTCCAGGAGCAGGCCGCGGCGGGCCCGCTGGACGCGGTCGGCATCGCGTCCTTCGGGCCGCTCGAACTGCGCCCGGGGCACGCCCGGTTCGGGCATCTGGCCGCCACGCCGAAGCCGGGCTGGTCGGGCGTGGACGTCGCCGGTCCGGTCGCCGCCGCGCTGGGCGTGCCGGTCGGCATCGACACCGACGTGAACGGCGCGGCGCTGGGCGAGGGCCGCTGGGGTGCGGCGCGCGGCCTGGACACGTACGTCTATCTCACGGTCGGCACCGGCATCGGCGGTGGCGCGGTGATCGGCGGCAAGGTGGTCAGCGGCCTGGTCCACACGGAGATGGGGCACCTGAGCGTGCCCCGGATCGCCGGTGACACCTTCCCCGGCTCCTGCCCGTACCACGGGGACTGCTGGGAGGGCCTGGCCGGCGGCGAGGCGATGGGGGCCCGCTGGCAGACCCCGGCCCATCTCCTGACCGGCGGGGCGCTGCGGGATGCGGTGCGGCTCGAAGCGGCCTATCTGGCCTCGGGGTTGCGCAACATCGTCTATACGACGGCGCCGCAGAGGATCGTGATCGGCGGCGGGGTCACCGGGCTCCCCGGACTCTTCCCGCTGGTCCGCGCCGAACTGGCCACGACCCTGGCCGGTTACCCCGGGCTGGCGGAGCACCGGGCCGAGGAGTTCGTGGTCCCGGCGCGGCTCGGTTCGCTCGCGGGGCCGGCCGGCGCCCTGGTCCTGGCCGCCGACGCGGCGGCCGCGGCCCGGCGCCGCACCCCGTCCGACGCTGGGCCGTCCGGGGGACCGTATGCGTGAAACGGCCCCGCCGCCGGGCAGGGTGGCCGGTGTGACGCGCCCCCGACCGGCGGGCCCCCTCGACCCCGCCACCCACTCCTGGCTGATACGGCACGCGCTGCCGGGGGCCCGGCTGCACGGAGTCGAGCCGCTGCCGGGCGGCTTCACCAACTACATGGTCCTGCTGCGGGCGCGGCCGGCCGGGGCGCCCGGCGCCGAGCGCTACGTGCTGCGCCGCCGCAGGGCCGGCGCCGGCGGCGCGGTGCCGCGCAACACCTGCGCCGTGGAGGCCGCCGTCCTCGGCCGGGCGGCGGCGCACGCGGTGCCGGTGACGCCGGTCGTCGCGGCCGACCCGCACGGCCGGTTCACGGGCCACCCCACCTTGCTGTACCGGTACGTGGAGGGCGTCTGCCTCAGCCATGTCCTCGCGGACGGGCCGGGGCGCGCGGACGCCCGTGACCTGGGGCGCGCGGTGGGCGCGGTGCTGGCCCGGATCGGGCGGGTCCGGCTGCCCCGGCCCGGCGCCTTCGGCGACTCCTCGCTGACACCGGCCCCGGACGGCTTCCACGCCCTCGGCGACCTGCCCGGGTTCGTCGACCGCTGTCTGGCCGCGGCCGCCGAGGACGGGCCGCTGTCCGGCGCGGACGCGGACGTCCTGCGCGCTCTCGCGCTGCGGGGACCGCGGGCGCTCGCGGCCGTCGCCGGTGAACGCAGCCTGGTGCACTGCGACTTCAACCCGAAGAACCTCCTGGTGGTGCGGCGGGCGGGGCGGTGGGAGGTGGCGGCCGTGCTCGACTGGGAGCTGGCCTTCAGCGGCTCCCCGCTGTTCGACGTCGGCAACATGCTGCGCTTCGCCGACGCGTATCCGCCCGCGTTCACGAGCGGCTTCGTCGCCGCCTTCCGGGACGGACACGACGGCCGGCTCCCGCCGGACTGGCGGCGGATCAGCCGGACGCTCGACCTGTTCGCGCTCGCGGACATCCTCACCGCGCCGCCCGACGCGGACTATTTCGACCGCGCGCGGGCTGTGCTGCACCGGACCGCCGCCGATTTTGCCGAGACAAGTCGAAAGAATGGCGAACAGGCGGCTCCATAGCCTCTTCTCGCCTTCCGACATAAGAGTTAACCTGCTGTCAGCAGAGCGAAAGATGATCCTTCAGCAAAGGAGAACTTCGCCGTGGTGAACGGAAGCCAGGAAAGTGTCCTGAAAGCGGTCACCCCGACCGTTCGCTGCAATGGAACCCCGCCGACGCCCGCGTTGCGTGAAGGTCCGTACTACAAGCCCGACACCCCTTTGCGGAGCAGTTTCCGCGACGACGCGCCCGGCGGCACCCCGCTGCTCCTGCACGGCTTCGTGGTCGACGCCGACGGCCGTCCGGTCGGCGGCACCCTGCTCGACTTCTGGCAGGTCGGCGACGAGGGCGTGTACGACGACGACGGTTTCCGGCTGCGCGGCCACCAGTTCGCGGACGCCGAGGGGCGGTGGCGGCTCGAGACCGTCCTGCCCGCCATGTACCCGGGGCGCACCCGGCACGTCCACGTGAAGGTGCAGCCGCCCGGCGGCAGCGTCCTGACGACGATGCTGTATTTCCCGGGCGAGCGGCGTAATCATCTCGACAAGTATTTCCGGCCGGAATGCCTGATGGACGTGAGCGAGACGGCCGAGGGCTGGGACGCGCGCTTCACCTTCGTCCTGGACCTCTGATTTCCCGGCCCTCACGTTTTACCGGCCGCACCCCCCTTTTCTTTCCGGACTCACCCTTTCCCGGGGCGGATTCCGCCCATCGCTCGGAGGAACGTCGTCCGTCATGTCCGCGCAATGGATGCCGACAGGAGACAGATGTCCGCCCTTGATCACACCCCGCGTGATATCCCCGGCGCGTCTCTCGCCCGCGCGCGCGACAGCTCCCGGGGTGATGTCCGCGGCGAAGCACTCAGCTACGTACAGAACCATCTGTACTATCCGGTCACCGCGTACGAGATGGACCACGGCGAGGGCGTTCATCTCTACGACACCGAGGGCAACGAGTATCTCGACGCCGCGTCCGGCACGTTCAATCTGAGCCTCGGCTACGGGCATCCCGAAGTGGTCAAGGCCATGCGGGACCAGGCGGAGCGGCTGGTGCACACCACGTCGACGTTCCAGACGGCGCCCGTCAACGAGCTGGTCCGGCGCCTCGTCGAGGTCACCCCGCCCAATCTCACCAAGGTCCATCTGAAGGTGTCGGGCGGCTCCACGGCCAACGAGGGCGCGGTCAAGATGGCGCAGCTCGCCACCGGCAGGCGCGATGTCGTCACCCTCTTCCGCAGCCACCACGGCCAGACGATGATGACGACGTCCATGGCCGGCGAGTCGTTCCGCAAGGCGCCTTTCCCGCATCTGATGCCGGGTGTGCTCCAGGTCCCCGACCCGTACTGCCTGCGCTGCTTCTACCGGCAGGCCGGGCCCGAGAGCTGCGGCATGCTGTGCGTCGAGAACATCAACGACTTCCTCGACCACGCCAGTTCGGGCAGTGTCGCCTGTGTCGTCGTCGAGCCGGTCTCCGGCAGCGGCGGCAACATCGTGCCGCCCGACGGCTATCTGCCGGCGCTGCGCGCGCTGTGCGACGAGCGGGGCATCGCCCTCGTCTTCGACGAGATACAGACGGGAATCGGGCGCGTCGGGCGGATGTTCGCCGCCGAGCACTTCGGGGTCCAGCCCGACATCCTGACCACCGCGAAGGGCCTCGGCGGCTCGGGCGCGCAGGTCGCGGCGATCGTCGCCGACGAGCGGATGTCCGGGCTCAGCAGCGACCACCACTCGTTCACGTACGGCGGCAACGTGCTGGCCGCCGCCGCGGCCGTCGTCACCCTCGACGTGATCGGCCGCCCCGGCTTCCTGGAGAACGTGCGGGAGGTCGGCGCGCACATCATGGACCGGCTGCGCGCGCTCGCCGCCCGGCACCGGTCCGTCGTGGACGTGCGCGGACTCGGCCTGATGATCGGCATCGAGATCGGTGACGACGAGGGCCGCCCGCACAGCGAGCGGGCGCAGGCCCTCGCCCGGCGCGGACTGGCGCACGGCCTGATCCTGCGCACCTCCCGCTACGGCCGGGGCAACGTCATCAAGATCCGGCCGCCCCTGATCCTGACCCGCGCCGAGGCCGATCTGCTGTGCGACCGGCTCGACGCCCTGTTCGCCGAGGAGGCCGCCGTATGAGCACCGCCCGCGTCAGCACCGCCGCGCACGACGCCGCCCCCGTCGGCGCCGACGTGATGCGGCGCTACGTCGTCGGTCTCGCCGCCGCCGTCCGGGAGGCGGTGACCGCCGCCCAGTACCAGGACGGCAGCCGGCTCGTACGGGGCCATTCGCCGGGCGGCGACGCCCAGTTCGGCCTCGACGAGGTCGCCGAGGCCACGGTGTGGGAGTACGTCGCCGCCCACGATCTGCCGGTGGCCGTGTACTCCGAGGACCGGGGCATGCGAGTGCACGGCAGGGATCCGGCGCATCTGCTGGTCGTCGATCCCATCGACGGCACGCGGCCCGCCGTCGCCGGCCTGGAGTCGGCGACCGTGTCCGTGGCCGTGGCCCGGCTGAGCGAGCGCCCGCGCATCGCCGACGTCGAGCACGCGCTCCTGATGGAACTCGGCACGGGCGCCTACCTGTACGGCGACCACACCTCCCCCGGCATCACCGCGCACGGCTACGCCCACCCCGTCCCCGCGCTGACCGCCACCACCGACCCGGCGCGGATGTTCTGGTCCCTGGAGTTCAACGGCCATCCGGCGCACCTGATGACCGCGGCCTACGGGCACCTCATCGACCTGTCGGCCAACACCGGCGGCGTGTTCGTCTTCAACAGCGCCACCTGGTCCCTCTCGCGCATCCTCACGGGCCAGCTCGACGCGTACGTGGACATCGGCAACCGCCTGCTGCGCGACGACCCCGCGCTGCTCCCCGCGTTCGAACGCGTCGGCAACGGCCGGGTGCTGCACCTGTTCCCGTACGACATCGCGGCGGCCGTCTTCCTCGCGGAGCGGGCCGGCGCGGTCGTCACCGACGCCTACGGGCAGCCGCTCGGCGAGACCGTCCTGACCGATCTGAGCGTCGCCAACCAGCGGTCCTGCGTGGCCGCTTCCACCCCCGAACTCCACCGGGCCCTGCTGTCCGGCGTGCGGTGGAAGGACTGAGGCCCATGCGTCCCCGCAGCAGCCCGCCCGCCACGAGCGCCGCCGGACCCGGCACCGCCGCCGACACCGAAGCCGCCGCCGCCGCCGACACCGAAGCCGCCGACACCGACCGGGAGTTCCGGGCCCTGCTCGAACGGCTGTCGGAGAAGGCCACCGAGGACTACTACAACCCGTTCACGACGTTCGACTGGCCGGAGTCGATCCCGGCCGACGCGCTGTGGATGTCGCCCGAGCTGCTCTCCGTGCACGGCACCGACGTCATGGACGATCTGCCGCCCGAGCGGCTGCGCGCCCTGAGCCGCTGGGAGAGCGTCAACTTCTACAGCCTCAACGTGCACGGCATCCGGGAGCTGCTCATCGAGGTCACGCGGCGCATCCACACGCCGGGCTTCGAGGTGCCCTCGGAGTTCTTCCACCATTTCGTCGGTGAGGAGAACGACCACATGTGGTTCTTCGCCACCTTCTGTCTGCGCTACGCCGACAAGATCTACCCCGACCGGGCCGTGAAGCTGCCGGAGACGCCGCGCGCGGCGGCCGTCGAGAACTTCCTCGTCTTCGCCCGGATCCTGGTGTTCGAGCAGATGGTCGACCACTACAACGTGCGCATGGCCGCCGACCACCGCCTGCACCCCACGATCCGGCACCTGAACCGGCTGCACCACCAGGACGAGTCCCGGCACATCGCCTTCGGCTGCCGGCTCGTACAGCTGCTGTGGGAGCGGCTGCTGCGCGCGGGCCTCGGCGACGCGGCGCGGGACGAGCTGCGCACGTACCTGGAGCGCTACCTCGCGGCCAGCGTCGCCGCGTTCTACAACCCGGCGGTCTACCGCGACGCGGGCCTGGCCGACGGGTTCGCCCTGCGGCGGCGGCTGCTCGCCCATCCGGCGCGGCAGGCCGCCCACGCCAAGGTCCTGCACAAGACGACCGGGTTCTTCCAGCGGATCGGGGTGTTCGATGCCTGACACCGACCCGGCGGCCGTCCTGGCCGCGCGCACCGGCGGCGCAGGCCATGTCACGGGCGGCTGGGCGGTGCGGGACGGGCTGGTCACGTTCGACGAGCCTGCCCTCGCCCTGCTGGACGCGCTGGACGCCGTGTTCGTGCGCTGGGGCGCGCAGGCCGGGGCGCGGCGGCAGAGCTACCCGCCGCTGCTGCGGGCCGACGACCTGGGCAGCCTGGACTACTTCCGCAACTTCCCGCACCTGGGCAGCCCCGTCACCCGGGTGCGGCCCGACCGGCTGGCCGACCTCGCCTCCGCCGCGCCCGGCGGCCCGGGGCGACCCGCACCCGCCGCACTGCCCGCCGCCGAACTCGCCGACGCCACGCATCTGCTGCCGTCGGCGGCCTGCTACGGCTGCTTCCTGCATCTGACCGGCACCGACGTCGAGAGCCCGGTCCTGATCAGCACGCGCGCGCAGTGCTTCCGCAACGAGGAGCACCACGACGGGCTGCGCCGCCTGTGGGCGTTCACCATGCGGGAGATCGTGTGCGTGGGCTCCGCCGACTCCGTGCGGGCGCATCTGGAGCGGCACCGGGAGCGGATCCTCGCGTTGGGCTCGTCGCTCGGGCTCGCCCTGGACCGGCAGCCCGCGACCGACCCGTTCTTCGAGAAGGGCGGCTCCCGCACGCTCATGCAGATGCTCGCCCCGGTCAAGGAGGAGTATCTGCACACCGACGGCACGGCCATCGCCTCCACCAACAACCACCGCAACTTCTTCGGGGAGCGCCGCGCCCTCACCCACGCGGGCCGGGCCGCCTTCACCGGGTGTGTCGCGTTCGGTCTGGAGCGGTGGGTGCACGCGCTGGGCGAGGCGTTCGACGGGGATCTCGCGGCGGCGGGCCGGGCCGTGGAGCGCGCCGGGGAGCGCTCGTGACGCGGCTCGCGGCCCTGCTCGGGCTCGAACTGCCGCTGTTGCAGGCGGGAATGGGCGCGGTCGCCGGGCCCGCGCTGTGCGCGCGGGTGTCCCGGGCCGGGGCGGGCGGCACGCTCGCCCTGTACAAGGAGCCGCCCGAGCGTGCCGCGCGGCTGGTGCGGGAGGTGGTGGCGGGCGCGGGCGGCCGCCCGTTCGGGGTGAACGTCGTCCCTGAGGTGAACGGGCCGGTCCGTGTCGCGGAGCAACTGCGGGCCGTGCTACTGGAGTTGCCGCGCAACGCGTTCGTCACCTCGTTCGGGCTGCCCGCGCCGGACACGGCCGAGGCCGTGCGCGCCGCCGGGCTGCCGCTGGTGGTGCAGGTCGGTTCCCCCGCGGACGCCGAGACGGCGCTCGCGCTGGGCGCCGCCGTCCTGGTCCTCCAGGGTCCGGAGGCGGGCGGCCACCACCTCGGCACGCTTCCCGTGGACGCTCTGCTGGCGGCCGTCCGCGCCCGCCGCCCGGCCGCCGTCCTCGCCGTCGCGGGCGGCGTCGCCACGGGCGGGGATCTGGCCGCCGCCGTGGCGGGCGGCGCGGACGGCGCGCTGGCCGGGAGCATGTTCGTACCGGCGGCGGAGTCGACCGCGCATCCCGCCTTCAAGCGGCGGGTGGTCGAGGCGGGCGCCGAGGACACCGTCGTGACGTCGCTGTTCTCCATCGGGTGGCCGCACCGCCCGCACCGCGTCCTGGGCAACGCGCTGACCCGTGCGCCGGAGCGGGCCCCCGCCACGTTCATCGCCACCACCCGCGTGGACGGCCGGGCGTACCCCGTGCCTCGGTACAGCGCGGCGGCCCCCGGCGCGGACACCACGGGGCGCGTCGAGGAGATGGCGATGTACTGCGGGCTGTCCTGCGCCCGTGTCGGCGCGGCGCTCCCGGCGGCCGTGATCGTGGCGCGTGTCCGCGAGGAGTACGAGAGGGCCCGCGCCGGCCGCACCGTACCGGACCCGGGCGGCTCCCGGGTCCCCCGCCCCTTCCAGGAGAGTTGACATGGATGCCGTCACCCAGCCGCTCGTGGACTGGCTGCGCGAGCGCAACCCGGCCGTCGAGGAGATCCCGGAGGACTTCGACCTGATCGAGAACAGGCTGATCGACTCGCTCGGTTTCATGGAGTTCGTGCTGCTGCTGGAGGATCTGATCGGCCGTGAGTTGCAGCTCGACGAGATCGACGTGGACCAGTTCCGTACGCTGCGCTCGCTGACGGACCACTTCCTGAAGGGGTGAGCCGGGCATGGCCGACAACGAGCCGGGCCTCGCGCCGCCGCCCGGGGCCGGCCGGGTCGTCTCCGTGCATCTCGCCGCCCGGCCGGGCGAGCCGACGTTCCGTGTGATGCGGGCCGAGGCGGTGACCGGCCGGGGCCTCGCGGGCGACCGCAACTACTGGGCGGGCGAGGGGCCGAGGCCCCAGCGGCGGGGCGCGGGCCGGACGTCCGGGGTCTGTGACGTGACGCTCATCGAGGCGGAGGCGCTGGAGGCGCTGGCGCGGGAGTACGGCATCACGCTCACGCCCTCCGAGTGCCGCCGCAACCTCGTCTGCCGCGACATCCGGCTCGCCCCGCTGGTGGGCCGGGAGTTCCGGGTCGGCGCGGTGGTACTGCGCGGGCTGCGGCTGAGCGAACCCTGCGCGCGTCTCGAACAGTTGGTCAGGCCCGGCCTGATCCGCGGCCTGCTGCACCGGGGCGGGCTGCGGGCCGAGGTGGTCCGGGGCGGCACCATCGGCGTCGGCCACGGGATCCGTCCGCTGCCGTCGCCCTCGTAACCGCACAGCACGACCCGTCCGGCGCGCCTGGCGGGGACGTACGTGAAGTGTCCATGTCCGGGGCCGGACGGCTCGCCCGTGGGCGGGCGGGGGTCCGGCCCGGCCCGGAAGGCAGGAAGACAGCATGGCGATCGAAGAGGCCGCCCCGGGGCGGGAGCACGGCACGGCGGCGGGGGCGGAGGTGTCCGTCGAACGGCGCGCGTGGGGGTTCGAGATACGCCTGGATCAGCAGGCCGTCGACCGGCTCGCCTCCCCGGGCGACGCCGGGGGGCGGGCCGCGTGCACCGGCCTGGTACGGGACGTGCTGGCCCGGGGGCTCTCCAACGACCTCGCCGGGGCCGTCGCCGGGCGGCTGGTCGCGGACGCGGGCCGGGTGCGGGCGGCGGCGCGCGGCGCGGGCTGTCTGCTCTCGTCGCCATGGTCGGCTCCCCTGCTGCTCGCGCCGATGCCCCTGGCCGCGCCCGCGCCCGAGACGGGCCTGTGGTTCAGCGTGTTCGACCCGGACACGGGCTGGGGCGTCGAGCGGCAGCTCACGTCCCGGTACGCGTCCGAGACGCCCGCGCTCGCGGTCCACGGCGGCGATCTGGTCTGCGTCCGCCAGGGCGAGGGCGACGATCCCGCCCTGTGGTGGACCGCCCACCACGCCGACGGCCGGTGGAGCGAGGACCGCCCCTTCCCCGCCCATCACACGCTGGGCGGCCCGGCGCTCGCCGTCTTCGAGGACCGCCTGTACTGCGCGCACCGGGGCGGCTCGGGCGCCTGGGGCATGGCGGTGACCTCGTACGACGGCGACACGTGGGGCCCGGACGCGCCGGTCCCGGGCGCCGAGAGCGTCTACGGGCCGGCCCTCGCCGGCCACGAGGGCGCGCTGCATCTGGCGTACGCCGAGGCGGGGCAGCAGATCATGGTCACCACCAGCAGGGACGGCCGCGTCTGGAGCCCGCCCGCGCCCGTCCCCGGCGCCCTGACCACGCGGCAGCCCGCGCTCGCCGTGTACGAGGGCGAGTTGCACCTGCTGTACGGCAACCCGAAGGACGCGGCGATCCGTTGGAGCCGCTCGCGCGGCTCGGTCTGGACGGACGAGGGTCCGCTGCCGGGACAGCGGACCCGGAGCGCCATCGGGCTCGCCGCGTTCGACGGCAAGCTGATGTGCGTGCACCGCGATCCGCGCCGGCAGCGGCTCTGGTGGTCGGCCTTCGACGGCGCGAAGTGGAGCGCGGCCGCCGAACTGCCGTCCCACAACAGCAAGTACGGCGCCGCCCTCGTCGTCCATCGCGGTCAGGGCGGTACCCGCGACCAGTTGATGTGCGTCCACCGGGGGCACGGGCAGCGGTACGTCAGCGCGTCGGGCGAGGTCCGCAGCGAGGAGGATCCGGCGGGGCTGCACGAACTCGACGACCCGGAAGGCGCGCCGGCCTGACCGGGGGCCGCCCCGGCCGCGCCGGGTCACCCCCGCCGGCGCCGGGCCCGCCTCGCCCGCGCCGGGTCACCTCGGCGGGGCGGGACGGCGGCCCGCGAGCCGGCAGCCCAGGCACGCGGGGTGACCCTCACGTGCCGTCAGATCCCGGAGGCGGAGCGGGTGTTGGCCGGCGGGGCGGGGGCCGGGCGGCTTGCCCCAGCCCGCGAGGTGCAGGGCCCAGGTGAGCAGGGCCGCCACGAGGAGGAGCGCGGGCCCGAGCCAGAGCCCCGGCGTCCAGCCGATGATCCCGGCACCGGCCAGGCCCGCTCCCGCCGCGGCGAGCAGGCAGCCGCTCCAGCCCGCGAGGGTGTGCCCTTCGTCCGTCGCCACCATGTCACGTACCCCCTGATCCCGAAACCGTTTTGTTGATCGATGACTCAACAACAAGCGGTGGGGACGGTAGCACCCTTCTTGAGCGAGCGCTCAAGAACAGTCGGTACAGTGAGCGGCATGACGCAGCGAGAGTCCCGGCCGCGCGGACGCCCGCGCACCTTCGACCGTGACGCCGCCCTCGCGGTGGCCGTCCGGCTGTTCTGGGAGCGGGGCTACGAGGCGACGTCGGTGGGCGAACTGACTGCGGCGATGGGGATTCGCCCGGCGAGCCTGTACGCCGCGTTCGGCGACAAGAAGACGCTGTTCAGGGAGGCCGTCGAGGTCTACGGGCGCTCCCCCGTGGGCGCGTTCGTCGGCGTGGCGCTCGCCGAGGAACCGACGGCGCGGGACGCGTTCGCGCGGATCGTACGGGAGGCGGCGCGTGTCTACGCCGATCCCGCGCACCCGGCGGGCTGCCTCGCCGTGAGCGCCGCGACCAATGTGACCGCGCAGGACGAGGAGATCGCGGCGTTCCTGCGGGAGGTGCGCAACGCCGGTGTCGCCTCGTTCGAGGAGCGGCTTCGCGGGGGCGTCGAGGCGGGCGAACTGCCGCCCGGGACCGCCACGGCGGCGCTCGCCTCGTACTTCGCCGCCGTGGTGCAGGGCCTGTCGCAGCGCGCCCGGGACGGCGCCGACGCGGACGAACTGGCGGCCGTGGCCGAGTTCGCGCTGACGGCCTGGCCGGTACGGGAAGGCTGAGGCGGGCGAGAGGGTGGCGGGGCTGGGGCCGGGAGGTGGCCGGGATCGCAGGTGACCGGGGCCCCGGAGGCGACCGGGATCGCAGGCGATGGAGCCGCAGCCGCCGTTGGGGGCGACGGGGGCCCCGCCACCTGCGGCGAGGCCACCCGCTCCTGAGCACCGGCCGCCCCGGGCGGGCCGCAGCGGGGCCTCCGTTCGCGCGCGCCGCGTCAGCCGGCGGGGTGGCCGGGCGTGATGCCCTCGGCGTCGGCGAGGCGGAACGGGGGCGCGTCCGCCGCCTCACCGGTGCCGGACGCCTCCGGCGCCAGGAAGAACCCGATGTGGTCGCCGCCGTCCACGCGCTGGACGACACGACCGACGAACCAGGCGCGGGCCGCGTCGAGGAGCACGGTCCCGCCGGGCCCCCGCGACCAGGGCACGTCCGCGAACTTGTCGACGCGCTCCCCGCACTCGCCGCCGAACAGCCGGGCCAGCGCGCGCTGTTCACGGCCGAGCAGGTGCACGGCGAGCCGGTCGGCGCGTTCCGCGACGCGGCAGGTGTGGTTGGCGGTGGAGAGCCAGACCACGTAGCGGACGGGACTGATCGAGCACTGCGCGCCGAAGCCGACGAGGCAGCCCGCGCGGTCGCCGTCCGCCACTGCGGTGACGACGTACATCTCGGGGTCGAGCCGATCGACGAACGCGTCCGCGTCACTCATCACGTCATCTCCCTCAGGTCCCGCCGCTTCGCCCCGCCCCTCCACCTCATCACAGCGGGGGCAGCGCGCGGGGCTCAGCGGGCGGGGCGTGTCGGGGTCGGGGTCGCGGTGGGGCGGCCGGTGCCGGGGGCGGAGGGCGAGGTGGCGGCGGGCGTGCCGGGCGACGGCACGGCGGTCGTCGGCGGCGGCAGCGACCTGCTGGGCGTGGGCCGGACATCGGAGACGGCCGGGGACGGCGAAGTCGCGGGCGGGGCGGGCTCGTGACGCGTGCGCGGCGTGAGCGCGAGGTAGCAGACGACGATGACGGCGGCCGTGGCGAGTCCGGCGAGTGCGAGCGTGAAGCGCCGCCGGTCCGGGCGCGGCAGCGGCAGGCGCGGCAGGCGGCGCGCGGAGCGGCCCGGCGGCTGGGCGGGGCGCAGCGAGCGAGCGGTGACGCTGTCGGCGCGGGCGGCGAGCGCGGCCCGCAGCAACCGCTCGGCGGGGCGTTCCGAACCCGCGCCGGGCGCGGATTCTCCGTACGGGCCGTACG
>NZ_JBVKBC010000012.1:0-186332 GCF_055639095.1 Streptomyces sp. NPDC107550 | reverse complement strand
CGTACGAGCCGTACGAGCCGTACGAGCCGTACGAGCCGTACGAGCCGTACGAGCCGTACGAGCCGTACGAGCCGTACGAGCCGTACGAGCCGTACGAGCCGTACGGGCCGTACGAGCCGTCGTCGTGCGGGGTCCGGGGCGGTACGGCGGTCATATCCGGCCCTCCAGGTTCTTCTCCAGGGCGTCGAGGGCGCGGCTGGCGTTCGACTTCACGGCGCCTTTGCTGATGCCGAGGGTGGCGGCTATCTCGGCCTCGCTGAGTTCGGCCCAGTAGCGCAGGACGAGGACCTGGCGGCGGCGCGGGGTGAGGCGGGCGAGCGCGGCGAGGACCTCGCGATGCGCCTCGTCGAGCACGACGCTGTCCTCGGCGGAGGGCGCCTCGCCGGGCGGGGGCGGGGTCCACGCGCGGGCGGTGCGGCGTCGGCGGAGCACGGAACGTGCGGTGTTGACGACAGAGGTCCGCAGATAGCCGAGCGCGTTGTCGACCTCGGTGATGTGCTCGCCGTGGCGGCGGTACAGCGCCGTGAACGCGTCCTGCACGACGTCCTCCGCGGTCGCCAAATCGTCCACGAGCAGCACCGCGAGCCGGACCATGCGCAGGCGGTGCGCGTCATACAGCTCGGTGACGGTCGGCGGCCGGTCACCGGACACGCCGCCGTGCCCGTACGTGCCGTCCTGGCGGTACGTCCCGCCCTGGCCGTACGCGGGGGGCGTGCCGTACGGGGATGCCGTGCCGTACGCGGAGGCGGTGCCCGGCGCGGAGCGGCCCGCCCTGTCGGCGCCCGGGGCGGACGCGTCGAGGGTGGACCGGTACCCGCGCAGCAGCCCGCGCAGCCGGTCCCGCCACCGCGCGCGAGGGCGGCGGGACGGGAAGGTGAACGGCAGTGCCGGTGAGGCGAGTTCGGTGACTGCGGGGCTGTGCACGAGGTTCCTCGGGTCGGGCGGCGTCAGCGGTGCGAGCGGCGGCGTACGGCGATCAGGGCCGCTGCTCCACCGGCGATGAGGACGACGGCTCCGGCGCCCGCGACGGCGGTGGTGGTGTCGGAGGCCCCAGTATGGGCGAGCTTGTCCTTGCTGTTCCCGGCGGGTGCGGCGGCGGGCGAGGTGGGCGTGGCCTTCGGCGGGGCGCTGGGGGTGGCGGTGCCGCCGGCGCCCGGGGCGGTCGGCGCGGCGGACGGTGTGGCCTTCGGCGGCAGCGTCGGCGAGGCGTGCGGGGCGCGGCTGACCGACGCGGAGGGCGCGGGGCTCGGGGTCGCGGTGGCGGGCGCGGGGGCGGCGGTCGGCGCGGTGGAGTCGGCGTGCGCTGCGGGGGCGGCGGCCAGGGCGGCGAGGAGTCCGGCGGCGACGAGGGCGCCGCGGGCGGGGACGAGCTTGTTCACGGTGGTACTCCAGGGTCGGACGAAGGCGCCGGTCGGCACCCTTCACCCCCACACGACGCGCGTCCCCGCCAGAGGTTGCCGCGGCGGGCGAGGTAATTTCCGAGCCGCTTAGGGTGGTGCGCCATGAGTTCTTCCCTTCATGTCTATCTGCTCGACGAAACCGCCACCCGCGCCCTGGTGGGGTGCCGCAGCGAGGAGAACCTGGAGTTCTTCCGCACGCACTACGCGGACCGTCTGGAGGAGCAGGACGACGATTTCCGCGGCGAGATCGCGGCGGGCGCGCCCACGGCGTACGAGGCGGTCCGCGCGGTGATCGACGGCGGCCCGTTCGACGCGCCCGGGCAGTACGCCTTCCGGTACGGCTACGCGTACGAGTGGCTGTGCTCGCTGACGGGGTCGTTCCTGCCCAACGACCGTTTCACTCCGCACCGGGGCGCCTGGCTGCCGGCCGTCGACGAGGGGCTGCGGGCGATGGGGGTGACGGCGGTGAGCGTGAGCGACTTCGGGGCGCCGGGACTGCCGGAGCCGCTGCCGCGTACGGAGTTGCCGGGGTGCGGGGTGTGGACTCCGGAGCAGATCAGGCGGGCGCTGGAGCAGTTCAACGTGACCATGCGGGCCGCCGAGGCGGGTGAACGGCCGTTCCCCGAACTGGAGAAGGAGATCGTGGACGCCGTCTTCCAGGCCCTCGGGTGGGCGCAGGCGGCCGCGGACCGGGAGGGGCTGAGCGTGGTGGGGTTCCGCTTCTGAGGAGCGGCCGGCATCTGTGCGGCGGGGCGGGGGCGCGCGGAGAGGGCGGGGACCGGGGTCGGGGCCGGGGCGCTGCCGGGGCCGGGCCGGAGCCGGGGCATTCACCGCGTGGATCTTGAGTATCAGGATTTGTGATGGCTGAGGGGATTCCGTGAAGGTCCTGGCTCATCGCACAGTTGCGCGTAGTCGTCTGCCGGTGCGTGCACGGTGGTGCGGGGCCGTGTCCGCCCGGGATTCGGCCTGTCCGTACGCCCTCGCGCGCCGCTGACGGCGGATCACCACGTCAGCTTCGCCGAGAGGACGCACCCCATGCCCGGTACCCCGTCGGACAGACCGAGAGGCGCTTCCGGCGCCGCCCCGGCCGCCCCCGCCGCAGGCACCCCCGCCGACCGCCCCGCCCAACGGCAGCCCGTGCTGCGGGTGTCGGCGGTCAGTGGCCTGATCGGCGGGGTGATCGGCGCCGTGATGAGCGCCCTCGTCAACTATCTGGCGGTCGGGATGCCCGCGAGCGAGGGCGCGAACGCCGCCAACCACGCCGTCTCCGGCCTGATCAGCGGCTTCCTCGCGGGTTTCATCGGCCTGCTCGTGCACCAGCGCAAGCAGGCGGCGTCCCAGACCGCGACCCCGGCGACGGCTCCTGCGCCTGCTCCGGCATCGGCATCGGCATCGACACCGGCACCGGCACCGGCACCGGCACCGGCTCCGGAGCCCGCCGACACGCCTTAGTGCTCGGCCGCCCGGGGCGCGCGGCGCACCCCCGCCACAGCGAGGACCGCGCCGAGGACGCACAGCACCGCGGAGACCAGCGCGGCGGTGTGGACGCCGTTCATGAAGGCCGCGTGGCTGCCTTCGGTGACGGCGGTGCGCAGGGCGGCGGGCATCGCGGGGTCGGCCGGCGCGACGCCCATCGCCACGGCGTCCCGCGCCCCGGTGAGCGCGTGCGCGGGGCCGGACGGGACGCCGGCGGCGGTCAGTTCGCCGCCGAGGGTGGCGCCGACGCGGCTGCTGATGAGGGAGACGAGGACGGAGGTGCCGAGCGCGCCGCCGACCTGGAGCGCCGTCGCCTGGAGGCCACCCGCGACGCCGCCGTCCTGCACGGGCGCGTTGCCGACGACGGCCTCGGACGAGGACGCCATCACCATGCCGACGCCGAGCCCGAGCGCGACGAACGGCGGCCACATCGCGGTGTACGAGGAGTGCGCGTCCCAGCCGAGCATGGCGAAGGCGGCACCGGCCTGGAGCAGCATGCCGAGCGGCATCGTCAGGCGCGGCCCGTACCGCTCGGTGAGGGCGGCGCCGAGCGGGGACGCGACGACGGAGGCGAGGCTCAGCGGCAGGGTCCGTACGCCCGCTTCGACCGGGGTGAAGCCGCGCACGTTCTGGAGGTAGAGCATCACGAAGAAGATGCAGCCGAGCAGGACGAAGAAGTTCAGGGCGGTGATGACCGTGCCGATGCTGAGCGCCGGGTTGCGGAACAGGCGCATCGGCAGCAGCGGGTGCCGTACGCGCGTCTCGTACCAGGCGAACAGGGCGAGTACGACGATGCCCGCGCCGAGCGTGCCGAGGGTGGCCGCCGAACTCCAGCCCCACGCCTCGCCCTTGACGACGCCGAACACGACGGCGAGCAGACCGAGGGCGAGCAGCAGCACGCCAGGCACGTCGAACTTGGCGCCTGCGGCAGCGCTGTTGCGGCTCTGCGGCAGGACGGCGGCGGCGAAGGCGAGGGCGAGGACGCCGATGGGGGCGTTGATGTAGAAGACGGACTCCCAGGAGACGTGCTCGACGAGGAGGCCGCCGACGATGGGCCCGAGCGCGGTAGATACGGAGGAGACCATCGCCCAGATGCCCACGGCCATACCGAACTTGCGGGGCGGGAAGACGGCTCGCAGCAGTCCGAGCGTGTTCGGCATGAGGAGCGCGCCGAAGAAGCCCTGGAGCGCGCGGAACGCGATGACGCCCCCGATCGACCCGGACAGGCCGATGGCGACGGACGCGAGCGTGAACCCGGCGACGCCGACGAGGTAGAAGGTGCGCCGCCCGAACCGGTCGCCGAGCTTGCCGCCGAGGATGAGGGCGGCGGCGAGGGCGAGCAGATAGGCGTTGGTGACCCACTGGAGGTCGGCGGTCGTGGCGCCGAGGGAGCGGCCGATCTCGGGGTTGGCGATGGAGACGACGGACCCGTCGAGGCCGACCATGAAGAGGCCGAACGCGACGGCGACGAGCGTCAGCCACGGGTTGGCCCGCCGGCCTTGCGGCGCCGCCGAGGTGGGCGGGCTCGCCTGTACGGGGGTGGAGTCGAGGGTGCCTGAGGGCGACATGCGGAGGTGAATCCTTGCGGGAGGAGGGGAACGTGGCAGGGGGCGCGTGGCAGGGGTGCGCGCGGGCCGTGACCGCGACCGCACGCACGGCCCGCCCTCCCCGCGCACGGGCGGGCCACCGCCGAAAGGGGCGGGGGCCGGGGCGCGCGGGAAGGGCGTGAGACGCGGAGGGTCAGGCGCGGGCGGGCTGGAGAAGCCCGGCGTGCAGTGCCTGGAGGGCGCCGAGGGCGGAGCCGAGCGCGTCGAGTTCGCCGTCGGTGAGGGCGCGCAGGGCGTCCGCGATCCGGCCGCTCATCAACTCCTGCACGGCGTCGATCCGCTGACGTGCGGTCGCCGTGAGGTGCAGATGCGCGACGCGCTTGTCGGCGGGGTCCTGGCGGCGCTCGACGAGGCCCTGCTCGGTGAGCTGGGTGACGAGGGCGCTGACGTTGTTCGACTTCATGAGCAGCGCGTCGGCGGCGCGGCGGACGGTGACCCCGTCGTGGGCGCCGATGTGGCGCAGCAGGGCGAGCTGCGCCTCGGGCGGCTTGGGGTGCGGGAAGTCCGTGTCGATCTGCCGCTCCATCGCCCGGGCCAGCGCGGGCAGGCACGCCACGAGCCCGTGGGCTACGTGGTCGGGGTCCTGGCGGGACGCGCGGGGGGCGGGCATGCCCCGTACTATAGGTACGAGCAGATACCTATGTCAACATACCTAAACCTTCGCCTGCCGCTCCTGGGCCCCGGGCCGAGTGCCCGCCGCCTCTCGTCCTTCAACGATGTCGACCCCGGCTGCTCCGTCGCCCCGCCCGTGCGACCCGCCCCGCGCCGCCCGGGGGCAAGAGATCCTCCCGCTGGGTTGCGTCTACTCTGAACCCGTCCGGAGGATCATGGGAATCATCTTTTGAATGGACGCCATCCATGACATGGATGCTCTCGCGCAGCGGCGGCATGCGGTGAGCCCGTCCCGTCTCGACCTCAACCTGGTCGTGTCCTTGCGGGCGTTGCTGGAGGAGCGGAACGTGACGCGGGCGGGGGCGCGGATCGGTCTGAGTCAGCCGGCGATGAGTTCCGCGCTGGCCCGGCTGCGCCGTCACTTCGACGACGAGCTGCTCGCGCGCACGGGCGGCACCTACGAACTGACGCCGCTGGGCGCCGCGTTGCTCGATCGCAGCGCGACCGCCTGCGATCTGCTGGAGCGACTGTTCTCCAGCCAGGCCGAGTTCGACCCGGCGACCGAGACCCGCGAGTTCACGCTGCTCGCCTCCGACTACGCGACGGCCGTGTTCGGCGCGCGGCTGGCGCGGGTGCTGCACGCGCGGGCGCCCGGGGTGCGGCTCACGTTCCGGCACACCTTCCCGTCGCTGGTGGAGCACCCGGGGACGGCGCTGAGCACGGTGGACGGGCTACTCATGCCGCACGGCATCATCGACGGCTACCCGACGGTCGAGCTGTACACCGACCGCTGGGTGTGCGTCGTCGCCGACGACCATCCGGACATCGGGGACGCCCTGACGCTGAAGCATCTGGCGGAGCTGCCGTGGGCCGTGTACCAGCGGCCCTATGACGCCCCGGCGGCACGGCAGTTGAGCATGCTGGGCATCACGCCGCGTGTCGAGGTGTCGGTGCAGACCTTCCAGCTCCTGCCGTACGTGGTGGAGGGCACCCGCCGGATCGCCATGGTGCAGGAGCGGCTCGCGCGCCGGGTACTGCGGTCGGCGGCCGTCCGCGTCCTTCCGTGCCCCTTCGACGCGGTGCCCGTACGGGAGGTCATGTGGTGGCATCCGGTGCACACGCAGGACGCCGGGCACATCTGGCTGCGGAGGACGGCGGCGGAGGTGGGGGCGGAGGTCGACGCGACACCGGTCGACGTGTCACCGGTCGTCGCCACGCCGGTCGATGCGAAGTGACGTACCCATGAGGGTCGGTGACGGACCGTCACTCACAGGGTACGGGTCCCGGTCATGTAGTGGGTGACGAGGGCGGTGAGTTCGGCGACGAGTTCGTCGCGCGGGATCGGAGGCCGTTCCAGGATCCAGCGGACGGTGAGCGCCTCCATGGCGGCGACGACGATCCAGGCGCGGACGGCGGCGCCGCGCTCGCCGGGGGCGCGTCCGGCGAGGTAGGCGGAGCCGAGGTCCTGGACGCGGCGGCGCAGCGCGTGGAGGTGGTCCTCGCTGTAGCGCGGGGGCACTTCCTCGGTGACAACGCGAAGGAGTCGCGAGTCGTGCTCCATCGCGGACAGCAGCGCCTCGACGGCGTCGGGGATGAGGCGGTGCGGGGGCTGCCCGAGGCGGTCCGCGAGTGCGGCGGTGACGCGGTCGCCGGTCTCGGCCCAGAAGCGGGTCATGAGGACGGTGAGCAGTTCGTCCTTGTCGCGGAAGTACTGGTAGAGGGAGCCCGGGCTGATGCCGGCCTCGTCGGCGACGCGCGTGGTGGCGAACCGGGCGTAGCCGTCGCGGGTGAGGACCGTGCGCGCGGCGGTGACGATCCGCTCGACCATCCGGCGGGACCGGTCCTGTCGCGGCTCTTTCCGCATGAACGCGAATTGTATGCGAATAAATGTTCGCGTTACAACGGTTTCATGACACAGATCCCCGAGGTCCGTGGCACCACCCCGTCCCCCGGCCGGCTGCCGATCGCCGTCCCGAGCCGGTTCCGTGAGGCCGAGGCGCGCGGGCGCCGGATCGCCCGCCCGCTCCTGCTGCTGACAGGCGTCGATCCGTCCGTGGACGAGTCCCTGATGGACCGTCTGGGCGCGGCGCTGCTGGAGCGCGACGAGGCGGGCGCGGCGCTCGCGCGGGCCATGGCGCTGCCGCCCGGCGACCCGGGGCGCGTCACGCGGACCGCGTTCGCGGACGCGCTCGCCGCCGCGCCCGAACCGCCGCCGCCGGACGCGCCGCCCGCGCTGCGCGCTTTCGTCGGCGAGGCGCTGCGGGTGCCCGAGTGGCTGGACCGGGAGCGCGTCGAGCGCGGCGCGGCGGCCTACCGCTTCCTCGGGCGCAACGCCGGTGACGTCCTCACGCTCCTCTCCCTCATCGGCGGCTACCGGTTCGGCGGCCCGGCCGACCTCCTCGTCCGCACCGGCGCGCTGACCGGTGACACGACGCTGCGCAGGCTCGGGGAGACGACGACGTGGGCGAACGCCGTCACCCGTCCCGGCGGCCTGCTCCCGGGCGCGCGGGGCTGGCGCCTGACGCTGCATGTGCGGGCCCTGCACGCCCTCGTGAACGCCCGCTTCACCGACCGCTGGGTCACGGCCCGTTGGGGCCTTCCGGTCAACCAGGCGGACCAGGCGGCGACGCTCGGCCTGTTCGACGCGACGGTGATCCTGGGGTGCCGGGCGCTCGGTGTGCGGCTGACGCGGGACGAGCGCGACGACCTGATGCATCTGTGGCGCTACGTCGGCCTATTGATGGGCGTCGACGCGCAGTGGCTGACGGACGACGAGCGGGTACGGCACCGCTGGAACCATCACATCCTGCTGGCCGCCGCCGGACAGACCCCGGCCGGGCAGGAGTTGGCGCGCAGGACGCTGGACGCGCAGGCCGAGCGCTCCTTCGGGCACCGTGACGCGCGCGTCGAGCGGCTGCACCGGCGGTACGAAAGGGCGCGCCAGGCAAGCCTGTTGACGGTGTTCATGGGACGGGAGGGGATGCGCGATCTGGGGCTGCCGTGCGGTGTCCCGTGGGCGCTGCCGCTCGCGCTCGCCCGCAACACCGGCCGCTACCGCGTCCTCGGCGTACTGCCGGGCGGGCGGGGGCGGTTGACGCGGCGCGGGGCACGGGAGCAGGACCGGCTGCTGGCGTCGATGTTCCCCGGCGAACAGGCGTCGGTGGCGCGTCTGCCGTAGCGCCCAGGGCGCGCGGTCCGGTCCTGGGGGCGGGGGTCCGGGCCGACCGGGAATCCGGCCTCCGGCCCTGGGAGTTGGCCTCAGCCTCAAATTCCCAGCCCCTCCGGCGATTGAGGAGCGGGGCCTGGGGCAGCGCCCCAGAGTGCCGGGTGCGTCGTGGCTGAGCGCGCAGTTCCCCGCGCCCCCTCGCGGCGAGCTAGTAGCCGCGGGACGCGGGGCCGGTGAAGCCCCGCGCCCGACCCGTGCCGGTCATCGGGCGCCGTCGGCGTCAGCGGCGGCCCTTGAGCCGCTCGATGGCCACGACGCCGACCGCGGCGAGGGCGATCTGGATGAGCAGTTCGATCCAGTCGATGCCCTTGGTGTCGGCGACACCGACGGCACCGGCGATGACCGTGCCGACGAGGGCCGCCACCACGCCGACCAGGATCGTCCACAGGATGCCGATGCGCTGGCGGCCCGGGATGACCAGACGGCCCAGGACACCGATCACGATGCCGATGACGATCGCGGTGAAGATGCCGGAGATCTCCATGCCTGTCTGCCTCTCCTTGGTCCTGCGTGCATTCGACACGCGTGTCGAATCACGTGTTCCCTGGCAAGGCAGACGCACTCTCCTGGCGGCTGGTTGAGTGCCCGGAGCCACCAACAGGCCGCTCCCCTATGGCCGTTGAGAGGCTGTGCTCCAGTTCGTCGAGGGCGCGGCGGGCGGCGGCGATCCGGGCCCGTACGTCGGCGTCCGGCGTCTCGCCCGCCGCACCCACCGCGTCCGGGCCGCCGCGGTCCGCGCGTTCGGCCTGCTCCTCCATCGCGCGCGCCTCCTCGAGCGAGGTGATGACGACCCCGATCAACACGTTGACCAGGACGAACGAGGCGATGAGCACATACGACGCGTAGTAGACGATGCTCCAGCGGGAGATCTCCAGTCCGGCGCGGACCGCGTCACCGAGACCGTCGAGCGTCATCAGCAGGAAGAGGGTGAGCACCGCCCGGCCGATGGAGCCGAAGTGCTCGGGGTCGGCGGCGCCGAAGAAGACCCAGCCGACCATCGCGTACACGTACAGCAGCAGCCCGCCGACGAGCAGGAAGCTGACCGTGCCGGGCAGGCTGCGGCCCACCGCGACGAGCACGATGCGCAGTTGGGGCAGGAAGCGGGCCGCGCGCAGCACGCGGGCGAGGCGCAGCAGCCGCAGGACAGTGGCGTTCTCCCGGAAGAACGGCAGGAACGCGCAGACGACGACGGCGAGATCGAAGAGGTTCCACGGGTCACGGAACCACGCGCGGGGCCGGTCGGCGTGCGCCGCGATCCGCAGGGCCGTCTCGGCGGTGAACACGGCGAGGAAGCCGTGTTCGAGCGCCTTCAGCTCGCCGTCCCAGCGGTCGGTGACCCCGCTGTACGTCTCGACGCCGAGCACGGCCGCGTTGGCGAGGATCAGGCCGAAGACGGCGACGGCGAACCAGCGCGTTTCGACGACGGCACGGCAGCGCGCCGCGAGGACCGCCCGGCGGCTGTGTGCGGGTAACGGAATCGTGTTGCTGCTCACGGGAATCGGATCTTACGGGCTCCGCCGCGCGGGCCCGCCGCCGAGCCCCCGGCGCCGCCGGAAGCGCGTCAGCCCTGGTGACGGACGCGGAAGGCGCCGGGGTCCGCCGGATCGCGGTCCACGACCTGGACCGGGGGCCACGCCCACTGCCGTACGCCGATGCCGGGGACGCGGTCGAAGCGGATCGCACCCCGGCTGCCTTCGACGGCGACCTCGGACCAGGCCCCCGCGATCGCCTCCCGGTCGGGGCCGTGGGTGCGGAGGATCTCGGTGAGGACGACAGCGGTGTCGTATCCCTCGAAGGCGACGAACGACGGTGGCTCGCCGAGACGTTCGGCCAGCGCCACGGCCACGCGCTCACCCTGCGGCGGCAGTTGGGCGGGCAGATAGCGCAGGAAGGGTACGTCGGTGCCGAGCGGGCCCAACCGGGCGTGCCACTGCGGGAGTTCGGGCTGCCCGGCGGGCGCGCCGAGCTGGACGCCGGTCAGGCGCGGGTCGCGGCGGACGGCTTCGACGAGGGACGCGGCCGGTTCGGGCAGTCCGGCCAGGAGCAGCAGGGCGGTCGCGCCGTGCGCGGCGACGAAATCGCAGACGCCCTCGGGCCGCTGGTGCGCCGCGAGGTCGAGGGCGACGAGCTTCGCGCCGCGCACGGTGAGGTGGTCGCGCAGGATGGCGGTGCCGGCCTCCCAGTAGAGGCTGGGCTGCGCGGCGACGGCGATCGTGCGGTGCCCGGCGGCGAGGAGGAAGTCGGCGTAGACGCGCCAACTGTGCGACTGCGCGGGCGCGATGCGGGCGACGTGGTCGCTGGGCGCGTCGGTGAGCGCGTCGAGGACGGCGGAGGAGCACAGGAACGGCACCCCGAGCGCGTCGGCGCGGCCGGCCGCCTCGCGGGCGACGACGCTGTGGAACTCCCCCGCGAGCGCGGCCACGCCGAGCCCGGCGAGTTCGTCGACGGCGGCGACCGCGCGGGCCGGGTCGGCGGCGGTGTCCCGTACGACGAGTTCCAGGGGCCGCCCGCCGACGCCGCCCGCCGCGTTGGCCTGGTCGGCGCCGAGGGTGAGCCCGGCGAGGAGGTGCCGTCCGGCGTCGACCCAGCCGGGCGGGGTCAGCGGGGCGAGGGCCCCGAGCGTGATCGGGCTGTTCGCGGGCGTGCCGGACGCGCGGCGGGGCGTACTCATGTGCGGGTGTCTCCCCCTGTGACGGTGGCCCCGATTGTAGGGCGGGCGGGAGTTCACGGTTCCTCCCCGTGTGTCCGGGCCGAGTTGGACCCGGTGAGCGGTCGCGTGTTCGCATGGGCCGGTGAACGCGCAAGGAACCCCCTCCCACGACACGGCCGTACCCCCGGAAGCGACGAAGGCGCGGGAAACGGCGACGCGGCAGCCGGAAGAGGCCCCCACTGGACCGGACGCGGCCCCGCCCACCCGGCCGGACGACGCGACAGCGGTACCCGGCGGGCCCGAGGACGAGCACGAGCGCGAGGACGCAGGCGTAGGCGTAGGCGTAGGCGCGCACGAGGAGGCCGGCGCCGCCGTCGACGCGGGCGACCGTACGGAGGTGTCCGGGCGCGGGGTCGCCCGCCGCCGTCACCCCGTGCGGACCGGGCTCAAGGTCGTCGGCGCGCTGGTCGTCGTCGCCGCCTTCCTCGGGATGGGTGACCGGCTGGCCGTGGCGTACGCCCAGGACTTCGCCGCGGAGCAGGTGCGCGAGCAGCTCGGGCTGCGGGCCGCGCCGGAGGTGCGGATCGACGGGTTCCCGTTCCTGACGCAGGTGGCGACCGGCGGCCTGGACCGCGTCGAGGTGAACGTGCCGGACCTGTCCGCGGGGCCCGTGTCCATCGCGCAGGTGAAGGCGACAGTGGACGACATCCAGGCCGTGGGCAGCCTGCCTACTTCCGTGCGGGGCGCCGACCTCGGCCGGGTGCGCGGCGAGGTCTTCCTCGACTTCGACGACCTGACGCGGGAGATCGGCGCCTCGCAGGTGCGGCTGACGCCCGGCAAGGACAACACCGTGCGCGCGAAGGGCGAGATCCCTGTCGCGGGCCGGACGGTCGACGTGCGGTCGCGGGCGCAGGTGCGGCGCGTCGGACGGCAGGGCGTCGCGCTCACCGTGTCGGACACGCGGCTGGTCGTCCCCGGCATGCTGACGTACACGCCCGGCAAGGGCGGCGGCCTGCGACTGGCGCGCCCGGCGACCGAGCGGATGGACGGCGACGCGTTCGAGCGGACGACGGGCCGGCCGTTGCGCGCCGGGAACCTGTTGCGGGGCGGGGCGCTCGACGCGCTCGCCGACCACCCGGGGCTGCTGAAGCCGGCCGGTATCGACCCGGCGCTGGTCAAGGGCCTCCGTGCGACCGGGAAGCCGAAGGTGGCGCAGGCGATGGAGTTCTCCGCGCGGCTCCCCTCGGGCATGCCCGGCGATCTCGGGCTGAGCCGGATCACGGTGACGCAGGACGGCATCCGCGCGGAACTGACGGGCAAGGACGTCCCCATCAGGTAGATCAGGCATCAGCTATATCAGGCACCGGGCAAAGCAAGCACCCGGCAGATCAAGCGGGTCGTACGCGGCGGCACCGCCCAGGGTCCGGCCATCCGGACGCGCCCCGGGCGGAACGCGGTCAGTCGGCCGTGCCCCGGTCCCGCCCGGCCCTGCGTCCCTCCCCCGGCTCCAGGGCGGGCGCGGTGACCCCGAGGTGGGAGCGGCACTGGGGGCGCGGCGCGGACTCCAGGCGGGGGCGTACCGCGCGCGGCCGGACAAAGACGGCGGCCAGCACGGCGGCCAGCACGAACAGCGCGGCGCAGCCGAACGCCGCCCGGTGGAAGGCGGAGTCGACCGCGCCGGGCCGCGTGTACGCCTCGCCGGACAGGCCCACGGCGAGCGGCAGCGCGGCGACGACGAGGAGTTGGGCGACGCGCGCGGCGGTGTTGTTGACGCCGCTGGCGAGCCCCGCGCGTTCGGGCGCGACGGACGCGAGGACCGTCGCCGTGAGCGGGGCGACGAAGCCGGCCATGCCGAGCCCCAGCACGGCGACAGCGGGCAGCACCTCACCCGCGTACGACGCTCCGGGCGTGATGCGCAGCATCAGCAGGACTCCGGCGGCGGCGACGAGCGGCCCGGCGATCAGCGGCGGGGTGGGGCCGACGCGGCGGGCGAGGTCGCCGGAGCGCGCCGACAGCAGCAGCATGAGCCCGGTGATCGGCAGGGTGGCGACGCCCGCCTGGAGGGCGTCGTAGCCGAGCGCGATCTGGAGCTGCACCGGCAGCAGGAAGAGGATGCCGCCGATGCCCGCGTACAGGCACAGGGTCATGCCGTTGGTGGCGCTGAACAGCCCGGAGCGGAACAGTGACGGCGGCAGCATGGGCGCCGGCTTTCGCCGCTCGACGGCGAGGAACGCGGCACCGGCCGCGACCCCGGCGAGCGCGGCGAGCGCCGTCCCGGCGGCGGGCACCCCACCGGACGCGCCGATCAGGGCGTAGCTGATGCCGGCGAGGCAGAGCGCGGCGAGCACGGCGCCGAGCTTGTCGAAGGGGGCGTCGGCCGCGGTCTCGTCGCGGCTCTCGGGGACGTGCCGCAGCGCGACGGCGAGGACGAACGCGGCGAGCGGCACGTTGATGAGGAAGATCCAGCGCCAGCCGGGCCCGTCGATGAGCCAGCCGCCGAGGAACGGGCCGAGCGCCCCGGCGACACCGGTCAGGCCCGACCAGGCGCCGACCGCGCGCGCCTGGTCGTCGGGGTGGTACACGGACCGTACGAGCGCGAGCGAGCCCGGCGTGAGCAGCGCGCCGCCGATGCCCTGGAGGGCGCGGGCCGCGATGAGGGTGCCCTCGTCGGGGGCGAGCCCGCACAGCGCGGAGGCCAGCGCGAACCAGGCGACGCCGATCACGAGCGCCCGCCGCCGCCCGATCCGGTCGCCCATCGCGCCGCCCCACAGCAGCAGCGCGGACAGGGTCAGCATGTACGCGTTGACGACCCACTGGAGCGCGGAGAGCGGGGCGCCGAGGTCGCGGCCCATGGTGGGCAGCGCGACGTTGACGACGGTCCCGTCGAGCATGGCCATGCCGGAGGCGAGGACGACGCACACGAGGATCCAGCGCCCGCGCGCGGAGGACAGCCTGACACCCATGCGCGCCATGGTGCGCCGCGCGCGCCCCGCCCGCCGTACGACGGCGCCCCCGCTCCCCCGCTTTCGCGCCGCCCCGCCATGTCCGGAGCGGTTCACGCATTTCCGTACGTGACCGAATGCGGCCCGATATGAACCGCGTCGGGGGGCGGGTGTAACGCGGGGGCGAGTCGGCGGCGCTGAGCCAAGAGAAAAGCGTTCTGTCTCCGAAGGGATTTCCCGTGAACGGCACCGATCCGTCTCCCGCACCCGAATACCGCCCTTATGGCGCGCCGCCCCCGCCGCCGTTCCAGGAACGCCCGCCGCGTGACGGGCGGGCCGGGCGCAAAGCCGCGATCGCGCTCTGCACGGTCGCCGATGTCGCCGCCGGGCTGCTCGGCCTGTGGATCGTGTTGTTCCTGCTGGACGCCAACTCGGGCAACCCGTTCGTCGGGTTCGTGCACGGCGCCGCCGACTGGCTCTCCGGATGGGCACAGGACATTTTCACCATGGACACAGAATTCCTTCGGGTGATTCTCAATTATGGTCTTCCGGCCCTGATCTATCTGGCGATCGGTCATGGGATCGCCGCACGCCTCGACCGTGCCTGACGGTTCGGGCATCGGGGTGAATCGGACCGGTTCTGCTGCGGAAGGAGCAATGCGGTGAGTACCGCTGTCGGCTACGGAAAAGATCTCGCACCCATTTATGAAGAACTCGTGCGGGAGCGAGGGGATGTCGTGGCCGAGGCGCAGCGGGCCGCGGCACACATCCGCCACCAGGCGGCAGCCCTCCTGCCCGCAGCACCGCCCGCCCCGTACCCGACGGCCGGGCAGGCCCCGCACACCGCGGCGCCTCAGCGGGCGCTGTAGTAGACGCACCCGGCCGACGACCCGGCCCCCGGGTCCGGGGCCGGGGCCCGGCTTCGGGCCCCGGCCCGGTGGCCGGCTCGTTCCGAGCCGGGCGCCGGTCAGTACAGGTCCGCCCTGCCGTCCGCCCGGAAGAGGCGGATCTTGTCCGCGGCGACCTTCTTCATCGTGGGCGTACTGAGCGGCTGGATCAGGTTGGGCTCACGCAGCGAGGGGTCGGCCACGAGGGCCTCGCGCATGGCCTGGTGGTAGGCGACCTTGATGTCGCTGGAAATATTGATCTTGTTGATGCCGCGTGCGACGGCGCCCGCTATCTCCTTGTCGGGGTTGCCCGAGCCCCCGTGCAGGACGAGGGGGATGCCCACGGCTTCCTTGATCCGGTCGAGCAGGTCGAGGCGCAGTTCGGGGGTCATCGTGGCCGGATACAGGCCGTGGCTGGTGCCGATGGCGACGGCGAGCGAGTCGACGTCCGTCTCGGCGACGAAGCGGCGGGCATCCTCCGGGTCGGTGTAGATGATCTCGGAGGCGCCTTCCTCGGCCTGCTCGTCGAGCTTGCCGATGGTGCCGAGTTCCCCCTCCACGGAGACGCCGACCGCGTGGGCGACGCGGGTGACTTCCTTGGTGAGCGCGATGTTCTCCTCGAACGGGAGCAGTGAGCCGTCGATCATGACGGAGGTGAAGCCGGCCTGGATGGCGGTGAGCACCTGGTCGAGGGAGGCGCCGTGGTCGAGGTGGATGGTGACGGGGATCGACACCCGGTGCGCCCAGGAGAGGACCGAGGGCACGAACTCGACTCCCACGTGCGCCAGTTCGTCCGGGTGGATGGCCACGATCAGGGGCGAGCGAAGCTCATCGCAGACCTCGATCAGCCCCTTGAGCATCGCGTAGTCGCTGACGTTGAAGGCAGGGACCGAGAAGGCGTGCTGGTGGGCGGGGCCGAGGATGGCGTGTCCGCTGAGCAACATGTCCGACAACTCCTTGAGCACAGTGAAAGGAACAGAGGGGGAGGGCGGGGTCGCCCCCTGCGCGGGGGCCCGGCACCGCCATGGCGCCCGGAGGGGCGACGCACCCGGGAGAGAAGAGAAGATGCGGCTTCTTGCCGCTTCGCTGCCGCGTTCCTGCGTTTTTCTGCGGCTGTCTGCGAGACTAGGGGCACTGAATGCGTGGAATAAGGGCCTAAAGTACCTTTCTGCTTGTTTGATCTCGCGGTGGGCCTTTCCGGGCCTCGTAGGCATGGAGGATGGGATGACCGCACGGAAGACGGCCCGTAAGGGGGCGGGGAGCAGTCGGCTGCCCGCCGGCCGGAAGGCCGACCTGACCGCGTACGTGAACGCGCATGATCAGGTGTCGGTGGCGGAGCTGGCCGAACGTTTCGGGGTCTCCGCCGACACGGTCCGCCGCGATCTCGACGAACTCGACGCCCAGGGCGCCCTGATCCGGACCCACGGCGGCGCCGTCAGCACCTCCCTGGTGCCCGACCCGGAGACGGGCACCGAGGTACGGGCCAGGCTGCACGCGGCCGACAAGCAGGCGATCGCCGAGGCCGCGGCGGCGTGCATCCGCGACGGCGCCTCACTGTTCGTCAACGGCGGGACGACGACGCTCGCGGTCATGCGCCGGCTTCACCAGCGCAAGGGGCTGCGGATCGTCACCAACAACCTGCTGCTCCCGGAGACCGTGGCGGGCGGGGGCGTGGACGAGCTGTTCATGGTGGGCGGCCCGATCCGGCCCAGCTTCATGACCACGATGGGCCCGATCTCCTCCGCTTTCGGCGTGGACAGCGCGCAGGCGGACGACATCGCCTTCCGCTGCGACATCGCGCTGATCGGGGTCGGCGCGGTGGACGCCGACGGCTTCTCGACCAGCTATCTGCCCGAGGCGCTGCTGATGAGTTCCATGGCCAAGAACGCCACGACCGTGATCGTGGTCGCCGACTCCTCGAAGTTCGACAGGACCTTGTTCGCCCGGATCGGCGGCCTTGGCATGGCGGACATCCTGATCACCGACACGGCCCCCTCCCCCGCGCTGGCCGAGGCTCTGGCGGCGGAGGGGGTCACGGTGAGCGTGGCCGACGCCCCGGCGGACGGCGCACGCGCCTGAGCCGGGGCGTCGGCGCGGGAGCCGTCAGACGAAGGTGATGTCGGCGGGGTCGATGTCCTTCTCCTCCACCTTCTTCCGGGGGCCGCCGTCCCCGTCCGCGCCGGCGGGACCGCCCGCGCCCGCCCCGCTCGCCGTGTCCGCCCCGGAGCCCCCCGCGCCCTGGCGCACCCGCGGCTTCCAGCAGAAGAGGATCAGCGCGGTCACCACGGACCCGATCGCCAGCGCCGCGAGGAAGAGGAGCGGGTGGGTCATGGCGGGCACGATGAACAGACCGCCGGACGGGACCGGGCTGCCGACGTTCCACAGCATCGAGAAGCCGCCGCCGATCGCGCTGCCCACCGTGCACGCCACCACGGTCCGCAGCAGGTCCACGGCGGCCACCGGGATCACGCCCTCGGTGATCATGCAGGCGCCCATGGGGAGGGCGACCTTGATGTTGTCCTTCTCCTGCTTGCTGTAGATCGGCCGCCGGAAGGCCGCGCCGAGCGCCCACGACAGGCCGATGCCGAAGGGCGGGACCATCGCGGCCAGCACCTTGACCGCCTCCGGCTCGAAAATGCCCTCCAGGAGGAGGCCGTCCGCGAACAGGCAGGCCGTCTTGTTGATCGGGCCGCCGAAGTCGAAGCCGACCATGCCGCCGATGACGGCGCCGAACACGAACCGCATCGAGCCCTGCATCGAGGTCAGGAACTCCGTCAGACGCTCGGTGGCCCAGACGATGGGGACACCGATGACGAAGAACATCAGCAGACCGACCACCAGGCTGGACAGCAGCGGCAGGATCATCATCGGCATGAGCCCCTCGGCCCAGCTCGGCACCCTGAGCACCTTGCGCAGCCACACCAGGAACCAGCCGACGCAGAAGCCGCCCAGCATGCCCCCGAGGAACCCGGCGCCGATCGCGCCGGCGACGGCGCCCATGAGCAGCCCGGGGGCGATGCCGGGGCGGTCCGCGATCGAGTAGGCGATGGCGGCGGCGATCACCGGGGGCAGCAGGGCCATGCCCATGGTGCCGAGCGACACCAGCGCGGACTGCCAGCCGTACGGTTCGGAGTAATCGGTGACGGCCTTGCCGCCGGCGAGGCTGCCGATGGCGATCAGCAGACCGGACGCCACCACGAGGGGGATCAGATACGAGATCGCGGTCAGGGCGTGTTTCTTCAACTGGAGTTTGGGCCCGGGGAACGACATCGTTCACGCTCCGAGCTTGCGCTCGATGGCCTGGAGCAGCTTGGTGGGCGAGTGGATCACCGTACTGGTGCCGACCTCCACGACCGGCTTGCCCTCGAACCGCTCCCGGCCGCTGACCTTGATGTCGACGGCGAGCACGACGAAGTCCGCGCTCTCGATGTCGGCGGCACTCAGCTTGTCCTCCGTGCCGATGGTGCCCTGGGTCTCGACGTGGGCCTCCCAGCCCAGGGAGGAAGCGGCGGACAGCAGCTTCTCCTTGGCGATGTAGGTGTGGGCGATCCCGGAGGTGCACGCGGCCACCGCGACGAACTTCATTGTCCTGTCTCCTTGTCGTACCTGCTGTGCGTCGCACTCGACGCCGTTGTCGCACCCGCCGCTCCCGCCGCGGGCGCCGGTGTTCCCCCGTGCCGCCGCCCAGGTCATGTCCGGGGCCGGCCGGCGAACAGCTCGACCACCTCGTCGGGCGTGCGCGCCCGCCCCAGGCTCACGAGGAACTCCTCGGAGGCCAGCAGCCTCGCCACCCTCTGGAGCATCCGGAGGTGGGTGGTGCCCGCGTCGTCCTCGCGGACGGCGAACAGGACGATCACCCGGACGTCCTCGCCGTCCAGGGAGGGCCAGGGCAGCGGGGTCCGGCAGCGGCCGACAGCGAGGGACGTGGTGACGACGGCACGGGACTTGCCGTGCGGGATCGCCACGCCCTGCCCCAGGCCCGTGGGCCCCTGCGCCTCGCGGGCCTGGACGTCGGCCATGAAGAGGGCGGGGTCGCCGACCCGTCCGTCCGCGACGAGGAGGTCGGTCAGTTCCCCGATGGCCTCGAACCGGGTGGTGGCCGACAGATCCAGGTGGACCGTCCGCGCCCCGAGGACCTCCGCGAGGTCGAATTCCCCGGCGCCTTCCGTGTCCGGCTCCGCCCGCCGGTAGCCCATAGTCTCGCTCACTTCGGCCACTCCCTGTCACTGGATGCGAGAACCTGCGTTTTTACGCGAGTTCCTTCCGTCTTTATGCGCAATTCTGCGAATTTGCTCGGCGTCAGGTGAAGGGCCGAAAGAACCGACTGACGGTCCCGACCTGAGGGGCCCTTCGTCACCGCACGCCCGGGGCCGAAGACCTGCCGGGGCCGAAGACCTGCGGGGCGAAGACGTGCCGGGGGCGATGGCGTGCCGGGGCGCGGCAGGGCGCCGGAGCACACGAGGACATGCCGGGGCCTCATGGCAGGACCGAGGGCAGCGGCAGCAGAGGGGCAGGCAGACGGCAGGCTCGGCGCCGGGCGCCATAGGGGCCTCGCGCCGAGGGGACGCCTGAGTGGGAGGGATCGTCCGGGCGGGGGGCGCCTGGGCTGGAGGGGGCGCGGGGCGCCTGGGCGGGAGAGGTAGCCCTGGGTCGCCCCGGGTGTCAGTGGCGTGGGCGCGCGGTCACTCGGGGGCCGAGCGGGCCACGTGCAGAGCGAGGTAGGCGATCTCCTCCTTGGGGAGGGTCTGCCCGTACTCCTGCTGGATGTAGGCGCCGACGCGCTCGGCGGCGGCCATCGCGCGCGGGTAGCGCTCGCCGAGCCGGTCGTGGAGGAAGTCGTCGTCGCTGGTGAGCAGATGCCCGGTGAAGAAACGCTCGGCGAAGTACTGGAGGTGGCTGATGAAGCGCGAGCGGTGCAGTCCGTCGTCGTCGAACCGGGCGGCCGTGGTGTACGTGACGATCTGCGTGATGGCGTTGATCAGCCCGACCACCTTGAGCGGGTCGACGGCCGCCGGTCCGGCCTCGGCGTTGACGAGGTGGAAGACGATGTTGGCGGCCTCGTCGTCGGGCAGTTCCACGCCGGTGCGTTCGCGCAGCAGGGCGACGGTGTGCACACCGACCGCCCAGTGCCGGGGGTAGAGCGCGCGCATCTCCCAGGCGAAGCGGTTGGCGACGCGCAGCCCTTGGCGGGCGCGGGCGGCGGCGAAGTGGAGGTGGTCGGTGAGGGCGAGGTAGATGTGCGGATCGAGGGTGATGCCCTGCTCGGCGGCGTGCCGGACGGCCTCGCGGGTCACTTCCAGGTAGCCCGGCGGAATGGCGCTGAGCAGGTCGACGAGGGTCTGGTGGTCGGCGTCGGCGAGGGCGATGAAGACGCGGTCGGGCGCGTCGGCGGGCACGCGCTCGCCGGGCTTGCGGCCGTAGCCGATGCCCTTGCCCAGAAGGACGCGTTCGACGCCACGCTCGTCCTCGACGAGCACCACGCTGGAGTTGAGCACCTTCTTGATGGTCAGAGCCGTCACTTCGTCACCCTCGTCCTGCCGGCGCGATCCGGCCACCGTGGCCCCGCGGACCGCGGGGCCACGGCATGGCCCGTCATGTCAGGTCGGCGCCGTTCGACGCGATGACCTTCTTGTACCAGGCGAAGGAGTCCTTTCGGACGCGCCGCAGCGTGCCGCGGCCCATGTCGTCCTGATCGACATGGATGAAGCCGTACCGCTTGGACATCTGCGAGGTGGAGGCGCTGATCAGGTCGATGGGCGCCCAGCTCACGTACCCCATGAGGTCCACGCCCTCGTCCACGGCCTGGATCATCTGCGTGAAGTGGGCGCGGAAGTAGTCGACGCGGTACGAGTCGTGGACATGGCCGTCGGCGGTGACCTCGTCGCGCATGCCGAGACCGTTCTCCACGATGAACAGCGGCTTGCCGTAGCGGTCGTACAAGGAGATGAGGGAGATGCGCAGGCCGACGGGGTCGATCTGCCAGCCCCACTCGCTCGACGGCAGGTACGGGTTCTTCACCCCGAGGACGGTGTTGCCCGGAGTGCGTTCGGCGTCCGGGCTGACGGACTCCGTCATCGACATGTAGTAACTGAAGGTGATGAAGTCGGCGGTGTGCGCGGCCAGCAGCTCGCGGTCGCCGTCCTCGAAGGGGATGGTGACACCGCGCCGCTCCAGGGCGCGCAGCGCGAGCTGCGGGTAGGCGCCCGCCGCCTGGACGTCCGTGCACAGGTACAGCATGCGCTCTTTGAGCTGCGTGGCGGCCACATCGTCCGGGTGGCAGGTGCGCGGGTAGGTCGTCAGCATCGTCAGCATGCAGCCCATGCGGGCGTCGGGGACCATCTCGCGCAGCATCCTGGTGACGGACGCGCCGGCCACGAACTGGTGGTGCAGCGCGGTGTAGCAGGCCTGTTCCAGTTCGTCCTCGGGGAGGGTGTCCGGGATGATCGCGCCCGAGGTGAAGGGGTGGCGCAGGATGCCGTCGATCTCGTTGAAGGTGATCCACGACTTCACGTACGCCCCGAACCGCTCGAAGCAGACCGCGGCGAACCTCTCGAACAGTTCGATCGTGCGGCGCTCCAGCCAGCCGTTGTGAGCGAGGGCGAGGGCCAGCGGCGGGTCGTAGTGGGACAGGGTGACGAGCGGCTCGATGCCGAGCCTGCGCATCTCCTTGAACATCGCCACGTAGTGGGCGACGCCCTCCTCGTTCGGCTCCTTCTCCTCGCCGGTGGGGAAGAGGCGGGTCCACGAGATCGACACGCGCAGGGTGGTGAAGCCCATCTCCGCGAAGAGCGCGAGGTCCTCGGGGTAGCGGTGGTAGAAGTCGATGCCCCGGCGCTTCGGGTAGTACGTGTCGTCGGGGTCTGCGATGGCGCGCTCGACGCCCGCCTTGGTGACGACGTGATGGGCCGCGTACTCGGTGGGGTCGGCGTCGGGCTTGTACGTCGCCACGTCGGACACGGCGGGGCCGCGTCCGCCTTCGCGCCAGGCGCCTTCGACCTGGTTGGCGGCGAGCGCGCCGCCCCAGCGGAATCCGTCAGGCAGTGCCATGGGTCAGCTCCTTGCTGTCGGCCGAGCCGGTCGTGTCGGCCGTGTCGGCGTCGGGGTGGGTGTCGGGGTGGGTTCCGGGAGCGGTCGGCTCCTCGGTGTCCTTCTGTCGCACGGTGGCGAGGGGGGCGCCCGTCTCCACCGGGCCTCGGGCCAGGTCCCCCACGGTGAAGCGGGCGGCGTTGACGACGACGACCGGTGTCGTGACGTCGTACCCGGCGGCGCGTACGGCGTCGAGGTCCACGTCGAGGACGTGCCGGCCGGCCGCGACGCGGTCGCCCTGGGCGATGTGCGCCGTGAAGTGCTCCCCGGCGAGTCGTACGGTGTCGACCCCGATGTGTACGAGGACTTCGGCGCCGGTGTCCGTGGTGATGCCGATGGCGTGCAGCGAAGGTGCCAGCGAGGTCACCGTCCCGCCGACGGGGGCGTACACGGCGCCCGAGGCCGGCACGACGGCGACGCCCTCGCCGAGCGTCCCGCTGCTGAACACGGGGTCGCCGACCTCCGCCAGCGGGATCGCGGTGCCGCTCATGGGGGCGGCGAGGAGGTCGCCCGCGGGGGCGGCCTGGCTGTCCGCCCGGCTCGCGGTGTCCGCGCCGGCCTGTGCCGTACCCGTGTCCTTCCAGGTCAGCAGGGAGACCAGGAAGGAGACCGCGAAGGCTACGACGAAGCCGATGCACGCGTGCATGAGGTTGGCCGGGGCGTTGTCGTCCGCGAACATCGACATGCTGGCGAGCCCGGGTCCCACGACGGCGTGCGCGGAGACGTGGGTGAGGCCGACGTAGGCGCCGCCGCTGAGGGAGCCGACGACGACGGCGAGCATGGTGCGCCGGTTCTGGAGAGTGACGCCGTAGAGAGCCGGCTCGGTGATGCCGAAGAGGGCGGAGACGCTGGCCGAGACCGACGTGGCGCGCAGCCCGGCCCGCTTGGTGCGCAGGGCGACACCGAGGGTGGCCCCGCACTCGCTGAGGTTGTGGGCGAGCGACGCGGGCAGGTACAGCGACTCCGCGCCAGTGGCGCCGACCTGGTGAAGGGTCGGCGGCAGGAACGCCTTGTGCATGCCGACCGAGATCACGAAGGGCAGCAGGGCCGCGAGCAGGGCGACGGCGACCCAGCCGAGTGTGCCGTGCAGCCAGAGCATGGCGGCGGTGAGCAGGGTGCCGAGGCCGTAGCCGAGCGGGCCGAGGGCCAGCATGGTCACGGGCACGACGATGAGGAAGCACATCATCGGCACGAAGAACACGCGGACCGGGCCGGGTGTGATGCGGTTGAACAGACGCTCGATGCCCCACAGGAACAGCACGCTGAGGATGGCGGGGAAGACCTGCGCGTTGTAGCTGATGTCGGTGACGGGCAGGCCGAACAGGGACGCGCCGCCCTCCCGCGCGATCAGCTCGGTGAAGCCGGGGAACATCAGGACGGCCACGGCACCGATGGCGACCGGCCGGTTGACGTCGAGCTTCTTGGCCGTGGTGTAGGCGACCAGCAGGGGCAGGAACGCGAAGACCGCGTCGGGGATCGCGGTGAGCAGCAGATAGTTCTGCCCCTCCTTGTCCATCCAGCCGAGCACACCGCACAGCACGAGCAGCGACTTCAGCACGCCCGCTCCGGCGATGGCGGGCACCACCGGGGTGAAGACGCTGACGACGAAGTCCATGACGGTGTTGCCGACGCGTTTCCAGCTCCAGGGCTCGCGCGCAGCGGGCCCCGCGCCGCCGCCGGCCGCCCCGGCCGGACCGTCGTGGCCGTCGTGTCCGGCTCCGGTCAGCTTCGTGAGCGCCGCGTGGACCTCGATCACCTTGCTGCCGATGATGATCTGGGTCTGCGGGCCGGTGACGACGCCCAGCACTCCCGGCACCGCGCGCAGCCGGTCGATGTCGGCCCTCGCCGGGTCGGCGAGGCTGAAGCGCAGCCGGGTCGAACAGTGCTGCAGAGCTGTGACGTTCGCGGCACCGCCGACCGCTTCGAGGATCGCCTTCGCGCTCCCGTTCACGTCCATGTGTTCTCCTCCCAGATCGGGGAGCACGCGACCGGACGCCCAGCGGGCGACGAGCCCTGTAGGCAACAAAAAAGGACCCGTCGCTGAAAAACGATCAGCGGCGGATCCTGCCTGCACTACCAGTCACATGTCCTGAAACGCACCTTGCCAGACATCATCAAAAATGGTCAAGTTCGGGCAATGTGACGGGCCCGGCCCCGCTGCCCCCGGGGTGGCACCGCGGCAGGTTCCGGGCCGGAGGACGGCGCGGCGGAGGGCGTCTCCGTATGGCCCTCCGTATGACCACAGATGTTCGTACGCGTACGCGCTGCGCATGAAGGACTCGCCCCGCACGGCACTCCCCGCCGTCCGGTCCGTTGAGCGAAGCGGATCGATCGACGCGACTCGCGCGCGACGCCGGACGGATCGGAAGGTTGCCATGCCACACCGCATGGGCGGATACGGGGCCCCGGTGCGCTCGGGGCCCGTCACGGGCACGGGGGACGGGCTCGTCGGACGGCACGAGGAGGCCGCGGCCCTGCACACCCTGCTGGCCCGGCACCGGCTGGTGACGGTGACCGGGCCCGCGGGCGTCGGCAAGAGCGCGCTCGCGGAGCAGGTACTCGGCCGGCGGGAGCCGAACGCGTGCGTACGGGTGCGCGTGCCGCACGCGGGCAGTGGGGCGCACGCCGGTCCCGTCGCCTCGGCGCTCGCCCGTGCCCTCACCGCGGGCCGCCCCGAACAGGCCGTGGCCGCCGCCTCCCTGATCGACGGCATCGCGGGCACCGACAGCAGCCCCGGCCCGGACGCCGGTCGCCCCGCGCCCCCGGTGCTGCTGTTCCTGGACGACGTGGACGCGTACCGCGAGTCGTGCCTGCGCGCGGTCTCCCGTCTCGTACGCCACTTCCCGTCCCTGCGCCTGCTGGTGACGGCGCGTCAGCCGCTCGGGGCGGGCGACGAGCACGTACTGCGGCTGCGGCCGCTGGCGACGCGCGGGACGGCGGGGCTCACGACGCCGCCCGCCCCGGCGGTGCGGCTGTTCCTGCGGCACGCGCGCGCGGTGCGGCCCGGCCTGGTGGTGGACGAGACGGCGCTGCACACGGTGACGGCCCTGTGCGAGGTGCTGGGCGGGCTGCCGCTGGCCATCGAACAGGCGGCGCACCAGATGGCGACGCTCGACCTGGACGAGCTGCACGCGCGCGTGCGGCGCGGCCAGTGCTGGCTGACGCACCCGCACACGCCCCTCGCCCGCCACCGCTCGCTGCGGCACACGCTCGACACGGTGTACACGCAGGTCACCCCGGACGAGCGGCGGGTGTGGGCGCGGGCGAGCGTGTTCGCGGGGAGTTTCACCGCGTCGGCGGCGGTGTTCCTGTGCTCGGACCGGCAGGTGCCGGCGGAGGCGGTGCCGAGCTGTCTGACGCGGCTGACGGCGGCGGGCGTCCTCGAACCCGTCGGGGAGCCGGACGAGCCCGTGCCGAACCGTTACTTCATGACGCGGGCGGCCCGCGACTTCGGGCGCGAGCGGCTGGAGCGCGCCGGGGAGTCGGAGGTCGCGGCGGAACGATTCCTCATCCATGTCCGGCACGTGGCGACCGTCGCGGAGCAGTTGTGGAGCGCGGGCTGCTGCGAGGCCGCGCTCGACCTCGCCGGGCACGAACTGGACAACGTGACGGCCCTGCTGGAGCGCACCCCGAGCGGCCATCCGCACGCGGACGCGGTCGGCTCGATCGTGGCGCGCCTGTGGTTCTGGTGGGTCGCGCACGACACGGCAGGCGCCGGAAGCCGCCACCATCTGCTGCGCCTGCTGTGCCCGCCCGCCGCGCCGGGCGCGTGGCAGGCGCCGTGGCTCGCGGGCTGGCTGACGGCGCGCCAGTCGCCCCGGATGGCGTCGCGGATGCTGGCGCAGACATGGGGGCAGGCGCTGCTCAGCGGGGACATCGCGGCAGCGGGCCGGATCGCGGCCGTGCAGGGCCTGATCGCGTGGCGCGGCGGTGACCTCGACGCGGCGGACCGGCTGCTGCGGGACGCGGCGCGCACGATCCCCTCGTACGCCGATCAGGGCCCGACGCCCGCCCAGTGCCTCGCGCTGCTGGCCCTGGCCCGCGCGGACACGGCCCCCACCGCCGCGCGGGCCGCCGCGCGCCGGGCGCTGGCCCAGCCCGGCATCCTCAGCGACGTCCGCGCCGGGGTCCACGCGCGGCTGGCGCTGACCCTCGCGGACCATCGGTCGGGGCGCGCCGCCCGCGCCTGGAACCGGGCCCGCCGCCTCCACCGCGATCTGCCCGCCCATCTCGCGGGCTCCGCGACGGCGGCGCTCCTGGAAGCCCTGCTGGCGGCCCTGTCCACGGGAACACCGCTCACGCCGGGCCCGCTGACGGGATCGCTGGCGCTCCGGGGGTACTGACGCCGGGCCGCCCGCGCCATACCGGGCCCCGCTCTGCGCCCGCCCGCACGCCGCTCCCCTGCTGCGTCACTAGGTAGACTGACCTACCTAGTGACGCAGGTGGAGGGTGATCATGGCGGACGCCAGGAAGACCGGCCGGGGCGGTGCGCGGCAGCGGTTGCTCGAGGCGGCCGCGCGGCGCTTCTACGCGGACGGGGTCACCGCGACCGGCATCGACACGATCACCGCCGAGGCGGGCGTCGCCAAGATGAGCCTCTACAACAACTTCGCCTCCAAGGCCGACCTCGTACGCGCCTATCTGGAGGCCCGCCACGAGGAGTGGCTGGCGTTGTACCGGGCGCGGCTAGCCGGTGCGGGGGACGCGCGCGGGCGCGTGCTCGCGGTGTTCGACGCGTACGCGGACCACGCAGGCGCCGCCTACGAGCGGGGCTTCCGGGGCTGCGGACTGCTGAACGCCGCCGCCGAGCTGCCGGCCGGGCACGAGGGCCGCGCTGTCGTGCGCCGCCACAAGGAGCACGTCGAGGCGCTGCTCGCCGCCCACGTCCGGGAGGCGCTGCCGGCGGAGCGGGCGGACGAGGCGGGGCCGCTCGCGGAGCATCTGGCGTTCCTGCTGGAGGGCGCCATGGTCCGGGCCGGTCTGGAGGGCGCGGGCACGCGGCTCGCGCACGCGCGGACGCTGGCGGCCGGCCTGCTGGACCGGCCGTGACGCGGTCCGCCGCCCCGGGCACGGGCACGGGCGCCGCGTGCGTACTGCTGGCGTCGGTGCTGTGGGGCACGACGGGGACGGCGGCGACGTTCGCGCCCGGCGTGGGGCCGCTCGCGGTCGGCGCGGTCGCCATGGGCCTGGGCGGGCTGCTCCAGGCGCTGGTCGCATCGCGCCCGATCGTGCGGCAGCGCCGGGCGTTGGCGGCGCGGTGGCGGGTGATGGTGCCGGGGGCAGTGTCGGTGGCCGCGTACCCGCTCGCGTTCTACAGCTCGATGCGGCTGGCCGGGGTGGCCGCGGGGACGGTGGTGTCGATCGGGTCGGCGCCGCTCGTGTCCGCGCTGATCGAACGGGCCGTGGACGGGCGCCGCCTGACCCGGCGCTGGATGTGCGGCGCGGCGCTCGGGCTGACCGGGACGGCGCTGCTGTGTCTGGCCGAGGCGACGCGCGCGGGGCCCGGCGCGCGGGACGCGGGCACGACGGTGCTGGGGATCGGGCTCGGGCTGATCGCCGGGGGCACGTACGCGCTGTACTCATGGGCGGCGCACCGGCTGATCGGCGGCGGGGTCCGGGCGGGCGCGGCGATGGGCGCCGTGTTCGGACTCGGCGCCCTGCTGCTGATGCCGGTGCTGGCGGTGACGGGCGCTCCCCTGCTCGCGTCCTGGTCGAACGCGGCGGTCGGCGCGTACATGGCGCTCGTGCCGATGTTCGCCGGGTACGTGCTGTTCGGCTGGGGCCTCGCGCGCGTCCCGGCGAGCACGGCGACGACCCTCTCGCTCCTGGAGCCGGCCGTCGCCGCCGTCCTCGCGGTACTGGTCGTCGGGGAGCGGCTGCCGGACGCGGGCTGGGCGGGGATCGCCCTGGTGGTGGCCTGTCTGGCGGTGCTCACCGCGCCCGTACGGGGACGCGCGCGCCGCCCGCCGGACACGGCGCCGGCAGTGGCGCATGCGGCGTCGGCCCGGCGCTGATCAGGAGGCGGGCGCGGCGCTGATCAGGAGGCGGGCCCGCGCTCCGTGGCCGATTCGGGCGGGGGCTGGGGGGCGCGCGGGCGGTGCAGCATGCTCGCCCCGATCATGACGCCGAAGCCGACGGCGACGACGGTCAGCAGGGCGTTGACCGTGGTGACGAGGCCGCCGGAGTCGTGGTCGGCGATGAGTTCGCCGACGCCGGTCAGGCTGAGCGAACCGGGCACCAGCATCCAGAACGCGGGCAGGAACGTGACCTGCGCGGGCGGCCCCGCCCGCCACTGCTCGACGACCCGGCTGACCAGCGGCACGGCGATCCCGCCGACGAACGCGCCGACCAGCGCGCCCGAGACGGACCGGCCCGCCTGCTGGACGCCTTCCACGCACAGCAGGACCAGCAGCAGCCACGGCACGCTGCGGGGCGCGGCCGAGGAGTTGAGGGCGAAGCCCACGCCGAGGAGCAGGGCGCCCGCCCAGGGCGCCCAGGTACCGAACGCGGCCAGGTGCGTGCCGTGGCCCACCGGGTGCTCGGCGGTCAGGGTCGAGCCGATGGTGATGCCGAAGGCGAGCAGCACGAGGACGTGGAGCCCGTAGACGACTCTGCTGGCGCCGGAGACGACGGAACCGGTGGCGAGTTCCATCGTGCCGAGCGTCAGGGACGCGCCCGGCAGGAACGCCAGCAACGGCGGGATGATCAGCTTCGCCGGGTCCTCGCCGAGCAGCGGGCCGCTGAACCGGTAGGCGAGGACGGTCACGAGGATCGCGGCGGCGACCGGCAGCGCCACGGAGAACAGGCGCAGCGGCCCCGCGACCAATTCGCGCAGCGCACCGACGGCGACGCCGAGGGCCGCGTACCCGATGAGCGCGGACTCGGTGGGGTGGGTGAGCAGGCCGAGCCCGAGGGTGAGGAGCGCGTAGCCGAGGACACGCGGGACGAGCGAGAAGCGGGGCGGCCTGGCCTCGATCCGCGCGAGACGGCGCATGCCCTCGTCGGGCGGGACCAGGCGCTCGTGCAGGAGTTCCTGGAGGAAGCCGTAGAGTTCGCCGACCTGGTCGAGCCGCAGGTCGTCGGCGGTGATCGGCGTGAAGTCCATGATGGCGTCGGGGCCGTCGCCGATGCGCACGAAGACGCCGGTGGGCAGGACGAAGGCGTGGACGCGGGGCATGCCGTAGCGGACGCCGAGCTTGACGATCACGGCCTCGACGCGTTCGGTGGTCTCCCCCGCCCGGCACAGCACGGCACCGCAGTCGCGCAGGAACCGGCCGACCTCCTGCGCGTTCGGCGCGTCCTCGGGGGCGCGTACGGCGGGGTCGTGCAGGAAGCCGTCGAACCAGGCGAGCGAGGACCCGAGGCGTGACGCGGCCCAGCGCAGCGGCGCGGGGGCCGCTTTACGGGCGGTGTGCCGGCCTCCGGGCGCGGCGCGCCGCAGCCGCGCCAGGCGCCGCGCGCCTCTGGGCTCTGCCGCCACCGCGTCCCGCCTCCCGTCCCCACCTGCCGCCGCGCCCGTACGGGGGTTCTCGTACGGGCGTTCCTGTACGGGAGTTCTCGCGCGGCGGTGCTTGTACGTTGCCTCGACCCTGCGGGGTTACGGGGGCCCGCACCACGTGCGGGGGCCGGACGGGTGACGGCGGCGGCAGGGACTTCCGTACCGCGAATCGGGACCTAGGACCCGCGTCCGGCGGGCCCCGGAGGGGGATCTCGTTGGTGTCCGACTCCCCGGGCCGGCAGGCCCGGGGCGAACGTCCCTCCTGAGGTCCCGGACTCGCGCGCCGGGACGTGTCCCCACCTGGAGAACACCATGACCCACGCCATCGCCCCTGTCGGGTCCGCCCCTGACGTCCCGGACTCCTCTCCCCTGTCCGCCTCGCTCCGCCGGGGCGAGGACCCGTCCGACACCGGGCGCACGGTCGATGTGCTGGACCGGCCGCTGCCCCCGCTGCCCGCCGACGCCGACACGATGGCGCGGGCGCTGGCCGACCGCGCGGTCGCGGCCGTCGCCGCGCTCGTGCTGCTGACGCCGAAGCCGGGGCTCGCCGACTGCCGGGACGCGGCGGGGCGGCGGGGTCCGGAGAGCCGCGGCCCGTTCGCGGCGCTCGCGGACTCCACCGAACTGCTGCACGAGGCGTTCACGCGGGCCGCGCTCGCCGGGCGGGACGGCGCGCCCGACCCGCCCGAGGTGGCGCCGCGCGCGCTGGCACCGGCCCGAGAATCCCCACTCGGCCTCGCGGCCGCCCTGCGGGCGCTGGTGCCGCTGGTCGCGGCCCGCGCGGGCGGCGCCGACACCGTACGGCTGGTGTGCGCGGCGGCGCTCGCGGCGACGCGCGGGCAGGCGGGCGCGCCGAAGCTGCGGCTCGTCACGGACTTCGCGCTGCCGGCGTTGCGCGAGGCGCGCGAGCGCGGGCTCGACGAGGGGACGGCGCGGCTGGAGGCGCTGCTGGCGATCATGGCGCGGCTCGACGACACGGAGGTCGCCGCGCGGCGCGGTCCGCTGGCGGCGCGGATGGTGCGGCGGGACGCGGCGGCGGTCCTGGAGGCCGGGGCGCGGGCGAGCGAGGAGGGGCGGCGCCGGTTCGACGAACTGGAGGAGACGCTGGCCCGGTACGAGATCGCGCCGGTAGGCAGCGCGGGGCTGCTGGCGGCGACGCTGTTCCTGGACGCGCTGGCGCAGGACGCGGTGCCGCGCGCGGCGGCGTTGACGGGGGTGCCGCGGCCCGCGCGGGACCCGGAGCGGGGGCGGGACCCTGAGCGGGGGCGGGACCCGGAGTGGGGGCGGGACCAGGAGACCTGGACGCCGCGCACCGACCTGGGCCGGCGCATCGCCGTGCACCGGGAGCGGCTCGGGCTCAGCAGCGCCGAACTGGCCCGCCGCATCGGGGCGTCCCCGGCGTACATGACGTACGTGGAGCAGCATCAGGCCGTGCCGACGCGGGCGTTCCTGAACCGGCTCGCGGGGGCGCTCGGGGTGACGCCGGACGAGTTGGCGGGGTCGCTCGCGGATGTTCCGCCGGGGCGGGCGCGGGCGGCTCGGGCGCCGCGGCTCGTGCCGCTGACCGAGGCGGAGGCGCGGGCGCGGCTCTCCTCGCACGGCGTGGGGCGGATCGGGCTGCGGGCGCCGGGCGGGCCGGTGGTGGTGCCGGTCAACTACACGGTGACGCCTGAGGGTTCGATGGCGTTCCGGACGCGGAGCGGGTCGGTACTGACGGCCGCCGTCGGGCAGGAGATCGCGGTGGAGGTCGATCGGATCGACGACGCGACCAGCACGGGGTGGAGTGTGCTCGTGGTGGGCGTGGCGCGGGTGGTCTCCGACCCGGAGAGTGTGGCGGAGTTGAACTCCCTGGCGGACACGGTGCCGTGGGCCGGGGCGGACCGGGACCGCTGGCTGATCGTCACCCCGCACCGGGTGACGGGCCGCCGCATAGACCTGCCGTGAGGGGCGGGCGGCTCTACCACCCCGGGCGCCCCTGTCCCCGCGCCCCTGGGTGACAGCCCCTCCAGGCGGGTCTTTCGCCTCCGACTCGCGTCGTGGCTGGGCGCGCAGTTCCCCGCGCCCCTGAGTGACAGCCCCTTCCGGCGGGTCCCTCGTCCTCGACTCGCGTCGTGGCTGAGCGCGCAGTTCCCCGCGCCCCTGGAGGGGCGACTTCGTCGCCGCCCCCGCCGGGGAGCTGGGGCGAAGCCCCGCTTCCCAAAGGGGAAGCTGCACGAAGTGCATGCTTCAGGGGCGCGGGGAACTGCGCGAGAAGCCCCACCCACCCGCAGACAACCGACAACCCAGGGGCGCGGGGAACTGCGCGACCAACCCCCACCGGCCCGCAGGTGACGACGCGCGCGTAGTGCCCCGACAGGGGCGCGGGGAACTGCGCGATCAGCCCCCACCGGCCCGCAGGTGAACTACGAGCCCTAGGGAGTTGGGGGCGCCCCCGCTGTCAGGCGGTTCACCAAGTCCGTCCACTGCGCCTCGAGGCGCCCGAGCGGGACCCCCCGCTGCCGCGTCAGATGATGGATCAACGCCGGATCGAGCGCCCCCATCAGAACCTCCGCGAGCACCTCGCAGTCCGCCTCGGGCACGATCTGCCGCAAGAGATACGTGACATGCGTGACGTGCACCCGATGCGCGGGATGCGCGAGACGCCGGTCGGGCGCCGGCTGCGCCGCGAGCTGAAGGTCGAGGTGCCCGTCGAACCGCCGCAGCACCTCGATCCCGAACGCGTGCAGCCGCTCGACCGCCGGCGCCCCCGGCCCCAGCGGCGGCGGCCCACTGAGGAAGTCCGCCTGGAGCCGCGTCGCGGAGTGGTCGAGGAGGGCCATGAGCAGCCCGGTCCGGTCCCCGAAGCGCCGGAAGACCGTCCCCTTGCCGACGTTCGCCGCGGCGGCCACCGCCTCCATGGTGACGCAGGCCGCCCCGTGCTCGGCGACGAGCCGGGCGGCGGCCTCCAGCAACCTGGCCCGGTTGCGGGCGGCGTCGGCGCGCAGCCCGGCCTCTTCCTCACAGGCGGCGCCCGCGTCGGTCAACTGCCCCATGTCGAGGGGCTGTTGAGGCTCCGGGAGCGGCGGCAGGCGGCGGGACATGAACACAGCGTAAAGCATCACCGGCAAAACTGGACCGCGGTCCGCTTCTGGTGGTACAAACTTAAACGGACCCCGGTCCGGATCGCCGATCCGGTCGCCGAAGGCCCTCGCAGTGTTCTGGTCCCACCACTCTGGAGCCCCCATGTCTGTTCGTGTCCTCGCGCTCGTCGGCAGCCTCCGCGCCGGTTCGCACAACCGTCAGCTCGCCGAGGCCGCCGCCAAGCTCGCCCCCGAGGGCGTCGAGGTCTCCCTCTACGACGGGCTCGCCGACGTCCCCTTCTACAACGAGGACATCGACGTGGAGGGCAGCGTCCCCGCCGCCGCCACCAAGCTGCGCGAGGCCGCCCAGGCCGCCGACGCCTTCCTCTTCTTCTCGCCCGAGTACAACGGCACGATCCCGGCCGTCCTGAAGAACGCCATCGACTGGCTGTCCCGCCCGTTCGGCGCCGGCGCCTTCGCGGGCAAGCCGGCCGCCGTCGTCGGCACCGCGTTCGGCCAGTACGGCGGCGTGTGGGCGCAGGACGACACCCGCAAGGCCGTGGGCATCGCCGGCGGCAAGGTGGTCGAGGACATCAAGCTCTCGATCCCCGGCTCGATGACCCGTTTCGCCGAGACGCACCCGGCCGACGACAGCGAGGTCGCCGCGCAGCTCACCGAGGTCGTCGCGCGCCTGCACGAGACGGTCGGCTCCGTCGCCGCCTGATCTTCCCCGCACCGCCGCGAGCGGCCCGGATCCCACTGGGGTCCGGGCCGCTCCCGTATGCCCACGCCCCCCGCTCCGGAATACGTACGTACGTCGGCACCCGGCGCGTCACCCGTAGGGCGACGTCACCCGTAGGACAGGTTGGAGCAGATGTCCTCGTCGGCGGAGCGCGCGTCGTCGGCGACGCGGGAGGGGAGCGCGCTCGGCGTGGCGGACGGGCTCGGGGACGCCTCGGCGGCGGCCGGGTCGTAGTCGCTGCCGAGGACGACGGTGACGCCCGCCGTGCCGCTGGCCTCCAGCCGCGCCCCCGGGAACAGCCGGGCCACGTCCTTGGCGTCCGGCGCGCGGCCGGGCCCGTACAGGATCGTGGTGGTGGTGTGGTCCTGGGTGGTGGCGTTGCCGGTGGCGGTGACGGTGAAGCCGTGGTCGGTGAGGGCGCCGGAGGCGGTGGAGGCGAGGCCGCCGATGGTCGTGCCGTTGCGGACGGCGACGAAGATGCCGTCGCCGGAGACCTCGGGGCTCGTCGGGGTGGCGGTCGGGGACGCGCTCGGCGCCTTCTTGCCGCCGGCCTTCTTCCCGCCGGCGTTCTTGCCGTCGAGCGTGCGGTCCTCCTTGAGCGCGGCCCACAGCGCGTCGGCGTCCGGCTGGACGATGGCGACGCGGCTGCCCTCGTAACGCCAGGGCACGGTGACGAACTTGGTGTTGTGCAGGTCGACGTCCTTGAGCGACATGGCGAAGTTCAGCAGTTTGTCGGCGGAGCCGAGGCCGGGGTCGACGGTGAGCGACTTGGTCGCCGCGTTCGCCAGCGGCAGCAGCCGCGTCGGCGTGAACCCGTCGTCCTTGATCTTCTTGACGAGGCTGGAGACGAACGCCTGCTGGCGCTTGATCCGCCCGATGTCGGAGCCGTCGCCGATGCCGTGCCGGATGCGGACGTAGTCGAGCGCCTTCTGCCCGGAGACCGTCTGCGGGCCCTTCTTGAACAGCAGGGAGCCCCGGTCGGCGCGGTTGGGGTTGAGGTCCTTCTGGTAGATGTCGCCGGGCAGACACACCTTGACCCCGCCGACGACCTCGGTCAGCGCCGAGAAGCCCTTGAAGTCGACGACGACGGTGTGGTCGACGCGCAGGCCGGTCAGCTGCTCCACGGTGTTCTGCGTGCACGCCGGGTTGCCCCCGGCGGTCTCCCCCGTCGAATAGGCCGCGTTGAACATCACATTGCGGCGCGTCCGGGTCCACGACCCGTCGGGCAGTTTGCAGGGCGGGATCGTGACCAGTGTGTCGCGCGGTATGGACACGCCGACGGCGTGCTCGTGATCGGCGTAGACATGCAGCAGGAAGGCGGTGTCGGAGCGGCCGATGTCGCTCTTGTCGCCGCCGCCGAGCGCCGCGTTGCCGCCGGTACGGGCGTCGGTGCCGATGACGAGGACGTTCTCGCCCTTGGAGGCGGCGGCGTCGGGGCGGTTCGTGGCGATGCCGTCGGCGGAGAACGTGTCGATGTTCCCGGTGAGCTTCAGATAGAGCCAGCCGACGCCCGCCGTGACGAGGACGAGGAAGGCGAGCCCTGACGCGAGCAGCAGGCGCGTCCGGCCGCGCCTTCGGCGCCGCTCGCGAGCCCGGCGCCGCTGGGGCCCGCCGGGCGGGGCCCCGCCCCCGCGTCGGCCGCGCCGGGGTGGAGCCTCGGGAGTCTGCGTCATCGACGTGCCCTCATCCTGTGCGTCACCAAGGTTGTACGGTTGCGCAATGTAGCAAGTACTGCGGACTTCGCGGTACGCACATCGCGCTCCCGGCGCCCCACCCGAGGAGGACCCCCATGCTCCGCAACGCGCTCCAGCCCTGGCACCTGCTGGTCCTGGGACTGGTGATCATCCTGGTGTTCGGCTCCAAGAAACTGCCCGAGGCCGCCCGCTCCCTCGGCCAGTCGCTGCGCATCCTGAAGTCCGAGACGAAGGCGTTGAAGGAAGACGACTGACGCCCTGCCGTTATTTTACGACTTGCGCAATCCTGAGAACCCGACGATCACGGAGGTAGCAACAGTGGGAGTTTCCCTGGCCAAAGGTGGCAACGTCTCGCTCAGCAAGGAGGCGCCCGGCCTGACGGCCGTCCTGGTGGGCCTCGGGTGGGACGTACGGACGACGACCGGCGCGGACTACGACCTCGACGCCTCTGCGCTGCTGTGCGACGCGAGCGGCAAGGTCCTGTCCGACCGGCACTTCGTCTTCTACAACAACCTGACCAGCCCGGACGGCTCGGTCGAGCACACCGGCGACAACCTCACCGGTGAGGGCGAGGGCGACGACGAGAGCGTGAAGGTGAACCTCTCGGCCGTCCCCGCCGAGGTCGACAAGATCGTCTTCCCGGTCTCCATCCACGACGCGGAGGCGCGCGGCCAGAGCTTCGGCCAGGTGCGCAACGCCTTCATCCGCGTCGTGAACCAGACGGGCGGCTCGGAGATCGCCCGTTACGACCTGTCCGAGGACGCCTCCACCGAGACGGCGATGGTCTTCGGCGAGCTGTACCGGCACGGCGCCGAGTGGAAGTTCCGCGCGGTCGGCCAGGGCTACGCCTCGGGCCTGCGCGGCATCGCGCAGGACTTCGGCGTCAACGTCTGACCGCGCCGGACCCGCGCGGGGGCGGCGGAGCCTGTCAGTACGAGGCTCCGCCGCCCTTGCGTACGCGCTCCAGGGCGTCGGCGTGCAGCTCCGCGAGCCCGCCGGAGGGCACCGCGACGGGCGATCCGGTGAGCGTGTACCACTCGTCGGCGTCCGTGTACTGGACCGCGACGCGGGCCCGCCCGTCGGGCAGCGGTGTCGTGGCCACGGTCAGATCGCCGGTGACCACGCCGACCTCGTCGGTCATCGCGCCGCCGGGGCCCGCCTGCACGGAGTCCTGGAGAGTGGCGGCGCGCTGTTCGTCGTCATGTTCCGTCATGAGGAACAGGTTCCCAGCATCTGGCCGAGCTTGCCTTTCTCGGCGCCGGTGACGGTGAGCCCGTACACGGACTTCACAGCGACCCAGGACCGGGCGTAGGCGCACCAGTACGTCCGGGCGGGCGGCTGCCACTCGTCGGGGCCCTGGTCACCCTTGGAGCGGTTGCTGGCGGCGGAGACGGACAGCAGTTGCGGGTGCGTCAGGTCGTTGGCGAACGCCTTGCGCCGCTCCTGCGTCCAGGAACGGGCCCCGGAACGCCAGGCGTTGGCCAGCGGCACGGTGTGGTCGATGTCGAGTCCGCCGGGCACGCGGTACGTCTTCCCGTCGTAGGCGCTGACCCACCTGCCGGAGACGGCCCGGCACTCGGAGTCCGTACGCACGCCCTTGCCGTCACGCTTGAGGACCAGCTCACGAGTGTTGCAGGAGTCCCCCTGCTCCGCCCAGTGCGGGAAGCGGTCGCGGCTGTAGCCGGCCATCGAACCGTGCGGGGCGACCTTCAGGCCCGCCAGCTCCTGGCGCGCCTTGGCCGCGGTCGGCATGCCGGGCAGCGGCCCGCTGTCGGCCGGGCCGCCCGCGGCCCCGCGCGAGGGCGCGCCCGCGGACGCCGACGGGCGCGAGCCGGGCGCCCCGTCGCCTCCCAGGTCACCGGCGGCCGAGCAGCCGGCCGCCGCGAGCACGACGGCGGCGCTCACGCACCGCCCCCACAGCCGTAGTTGACGCCCCATGAGCGGATACTCCCTCTGTCCTCGACGCTGATACCCCGCGAGCCTAAGCACTGGGAAGCGTCTACCCACGCAGCTCGATTGCCTGCGGGCGGGCGGACTTTGGGACGTATGTGCGAAACAGGGACGCGCCGGGCGCCGGGTACCGGAGTGCCGGTCACAGCCCCTTGTGGCGGGCGCGCAGCAGCGCCAGGGCCCCCGCGTACAGCGCGAGGACGGCGGCGAGGAGCGGGTAGTACAGCGCCGGCAGGGCGGTCATGCCGAGCAGCGCGCCGAGCGGGGTCAGCGGCAGCACGACGCCGACCAGGGCGAGCGCGGCGGCGGCCCAGCGGATCGGGCCTGGGGTGCGGCCCTCGGCGGTACGGCGGGCCGTGCGCAGCAGCAACATGACGAGCGCCTGTGTGAGCAGGTTCTCGGTGAACCATCCCGCGTGGAAGCCGGTCTCGTCGCCCGCGTCGAGCGCGCCCGGCAGGCAGAAGGCGAGGACGGCGAAGGTGGCGAGGTCGGCGAGCGCGCCGAGGACACCGAAGCCGGTGATGAAGCGCAGGAAGGCGCGCGGGCGCAGCACGGTGGGCGCGCGCACGGCGGCCGGGTCGGGCCGGTCGTGGGCGAGGGCGAGCTGCGCCGCGTCGAAGCAGAGGTTCTGGACGAGGACCTGCGCGGGGAGCATCGGCAGGAACGGCAGCAGCAGCCCGGCCGAGAGCATGGCGATGACGTTGCCGAGGTTGGAGGAGAGCGTGATGCGCAGGTAGGAGGCGATGTTGACGCTGGAGCGGCGGCCCGCGAGGACGGCGTGGCCGATGGCGGTGAGGTCCTTGTCGGCGAGGACGACGTCGGCGCCCTCGCGGGCCACGGTGACCCCGACGCGCGGGCAGATGCCGACGTCGGCGGCGCGCAGCGCGGGCAGGTCGTTGACGCCGTCACCGAGGTAGCCGGTGGTGTGGCCGTGGGCGCGCAGGGCGGTGACGACGCGGGCCTTGTGCTCGGGAGTGCAGCGGGCGAAGACGGTCGTACGGGCGGCGAGCGGCCCGAGTTCGGTGTCGGCGAGGGCGTCGAGGCGGTCGCCGGTGACCACGTCGCCGGGGTCGATGCCGAGGTCGCGGCAGGCGCGGGCGGCGGTCGCGGGGTGGTCGCCGGTGAGGACCTTGACGGCGACGCCCTGTGCGTCGAGGGCGCGCAGTGCGCCCGGCGCGGAGTCGGCGAGGGCGTCGCGCAGGGCGACGAACCCGGCGAAGGTGAGGCCGCGCTCGTCAGCGGGCGTGTAGCCGCGGGTGCGGGCGGGGTGGCGGCCGGTGGCGACGGCAAGCAGGCGCACCCCGTCGGCGGCGAGCGCGGCGGCCCGCTGCTCCAGTGCCGCACGCTCGGCGGGGTCGAGGGCGCAGCGCTCCAGCACGTCGGGGGCGGCGCCCTTGACGGCGAGGGTGTGGGTGCCGAGGGCGCCGGGTGCGCGCAGGACGGCGGTGGCGAGGCGGCGTACGGGGTCGAAGGGCAGGGCGTCGACCCCGTCGTAGGCGTCCCAGTCGTCCGGGCCCGTGGCGTCCAGGAGGGCCTCGTCGAGCGGGTCGAGGTCGCCGGGCTCGCCGGTCTGCAACGTCCACCAGGCGCAGACCCCGGCCCAGTGCAGCGCCTCGGGGTCGGTGCGGTCCGGGTCGACGACGGGCCGGTCCTGGGTGAGCGTGCCGGTCTTGTCGACGCACAGCACGTCCACCGCGCCGAGGTCGTGCAGGGCCGGGAGCCGGCGCACGATCACGCCGTGGGTACGGGCGAGCAGCGACGCGCCCCGCGACAGGCAGGTCGTGACGATGACGGGCAGCATCTCGGGGGTGAGCCCGACGGCGACCGCGACGGCGAACGGCAGCGTCTCCAGGCCGCGCCCGTGAAGCGCCGCGTCGGCCATGAGGACGAGCGGCGGAGTGAGCAGCATGAAGCGGATGAGCACCCAGGAGATGCCGTGCACCGAGCGGTCGAAGGCGCTGGTGGGCGGCCGGGCGGCGCCGGCGCGGACGGCGGCGAACCGGGTGTCGGCGCCGGTGGCGAGGACGACTCCGGTGCCGCCGCCGGAGGCGACGCCGCTGCCCTGGAAGACGAGGTGGGCCTCGCCGTCCGCGTCGCCGGGCCGGTCGACGGGGTGCTTGGGCACCGGCGCGGACTCCCCGGTCAGGGCCGCCTGGTGCACGGTCAGGCCGCGGGCGCGCAGCAGCCGCAGATCGGCGGGGACGAGGTCGCCGGGGGCGAGGCGTACGACGTCGCCCGGCACGAGTTCGTCGAGGGGGATCTCGCGGGTGCGGGGCGGCGCGTCGGCGGTGGGGCGGCGCCGCACGGTGGCGGTGCCCGCGACGAGCCCGCGCAGGGAGTCCATGGCGCGGTCGGCGCGGTGCTCGCCCTGGGCGCGCAGGACGCAGCTCACGGCGACGAGGACGAGGATCACGCAGGCGGTGCCCCAGGCGGCGACGGCGGCGGAGACCAGCCCCAGGCAGAACAGCACGGCGGTGAACGGATCGCGCAGGCTCTGCCCCAGCCGGCGCGGCCAGGACGGGGCCCGGCGGGCGGGCGGCGTGTGGGGGCCGCAGCGGGCGAGACGTTCGCCGGCGTCGGCTTCGGTCAGGCCGCGCGGGGAGCCGTCGAGGGCGCGCAGCACCTGCAGGGCGGTGCGGTCGCCGGGGGCCGGGCCGACCGGGGGTGCGGCGGCCGGGCTCGGGGGCGGGGCCGGGTCGTGGACGCTCACGGCGCCGCTCAGGCGCCGCCGCGCAGCCGCCGCACCGGGGTCGCGTCCTGCCGGGCGCGCTCGGTGAGCTGCCCGACCATGAGCCGGACCACGGTGACGACGTCCGGGTCGTCGACGTAGTAGACCTGCCGGCGGCCCTCGCGGCGGGAGCGGACGAGACCGGCGAGCTTGAGCTTGGACAGGTGCTGGCTGACGGCGGGCAGCGCGCCGCCGACCCGCTCGGCGAGGCCGCTGACGTCGCACTCGCCCTCGGCGAGCGCCCACATCATGTGCAGCCGCGTCGGCGCGGCGAGCAGGCCGAACGCCTCGGCCGCCTGCTGGAGCACATCGGCGGAGGGGTCGCCGGAACGCGCCGGGGCCGGACCTCGCGCACCTGCCACCACGTCGTCCCCGTACCCTTCCGCGCTCGTGCCTCGTGACCGTCGTGTCTCTTGAGCGTCGTGCCTCTTGACCGTCTTCGGCCGCCCAGTCTAGCGGCGACACTCGGGGCGGCCGGGCGGGAGGCGGTTCTTCGGCGGCGGCCGATGAGTTCCGCGCGCCGCGCCGGTCCTCCCTGCATGGACACCACGCGCACGCACACGTTCCGGCTCCCCACGCAGGGCGCCGACCTCGCCTACGACGTACGGGGACCGCTGCCGGCCGCCGACGGCAGGCCGCCGCTGATGATGGTCGGGCAGCCCATGGACGCCTCCGGGTTCGCGGCGCTCGCCGCGCTGTTCGCCGAGCGCACGGTCGTCACGTACGACCCGCGCGGCATCGGCCGCAGCGTCCGCGACGACGGGCGCGAGGACCACGACCCGCGCGTGCAGGCGCGGGACGTGCACGCCGTGATCGAGGCGCTCGGCGCGGGGCCCGTGGACATGTTCGCCAGCAGCGGCGGCGCGGTGACGGCGCTGGCGCTGGTCGAGGAGTTCCCCGGGGACGTGGCGACGCTGGTCGCGCACGAGCCGCCGCTGCTGTCGGTGCTGCCGGACGCGGCGGCCGCCGAGCGGGCGAGCGACCGGGTGCAGAAGCGGTACGCCGAGGCCGGCTGGGGCGCCGGGATGGCGGCGTTCGTGCAGTACACGTCGTGGCAGGGGCCGTTCACCGACGCGTTCTTCGCGGCGCCGGCGCCGGAACCGGCCGCGTTCGGGTTCCCCGACGGGGACGACGGCTCGCGCGACGACCCGCTGCTGTCGGGCCGCTCCGCCGCCGTCACCTCCCTGCGGCCGGACGCGGCGGCGCTGGCCGCCGCGCCGACCCGCGTGGTCATCGGCGTCGGCGAGGAGTCCCGCGAGGTCCTGACCGGGCGCACCGCAGAGGCGACGGCGGCGCTGCTCGGCCAGGAGGCGGTCGTCTTCCCGAGCCACCACGGCGGTTTCGTCGGCGGCGACTCGCCTTACGCGGGTAAGCCGGAGGAGTTCGCCGTGCGGCTGCGTGAGGTGCTTGACGGGGGGCGGTGAGCGCGGGGGCGGCTCTCTATGGTCAGTGCCTGTACGAAGGCTGCCTCCGTCTCGGCGCTGAAGAAACCGGAGATGCCGCGCAGCAGTTGCAGGGCGGTGCGTACGCCCGGGGGCAGCGGGCGCGGCATGCCGGCGGGCAGCGTGTAGCGGTCGGGGGCGGTGCGGGCCGCCTCCACGTGCGCCTGGGCGCGGCCCGCGTCTCCGCTGTACGCGAGGGCTGCCGCGCGGGTCACGTCGTGGGCGGCGCTGCGGGAGAGGTCGAGCAGGGTCTGGATGCCGGGGGCCGGGGGGCCGTCGAGGGTGGCGGCGCTCAAGTGGCCGCCGGCCCGGTCGAGGATCTTTGCGATGGCGGACAGCCGTCCTGCTTCGAGGTGTGCCTGAGGAGCCATGCCGAGTCCTTCCTCACCGCGTGTGGGTTCCCCCGTGGCATCAGTGTTGTCACCTTCCGGGGAGTGGCGCGAACCCTTGTGCGGGGGCGCACTGGTGGCGCGTGAGGTCGCCGGTGGGGTGCGGGGGCGCGGGTTGAGGCACGCCCCGGCGCGCGGTGGCCTCCGGCGGGGCGGGCATCTGATCCCGGGGTTCCCCGAGTCCCGGCGCGTTTTTTGCGGGCTGTCAGCGCCGGGTGGGTGATCGTTGTGCGCCGGGTGCAGACCCGCGGGACTTCTCGCGCAGTTCCCCGCGCCCCTGGCGGGGTTGCCATCCCCGGCACTTCTTCGGCGCCCGTCGCCTTGGGCAGTCTGCCTCCCCCAGACTTCGTCCGGGGGGACCCCCAGGGCGGCACGGGTGGGCAAGGCGGCACCCCAGCGCCGGGTGCGTAAAGGTCGAGCGTCCAGTTCAGCCCGGCGGGGCTTCTCGCGCAGTTCCCCGCGCCCCTTGCGGGGCTGGCATGAGCGCCAACTCCCAGCCCCTCCGGCGCTTGAGGAGCGGGGGCTGGGGCAGCGCCCCAGAGTGCCGGGTGCGCTGTGGCTGAGCGCGCAGTTCCCCGCGCCCCTTACGGGGCTTACCTCAGCGCCGGTCGATTCCCGCCCCTCAAACGGCTTAGCCTTGGGGGTTCGTGGGGTTACCGGCAGGGGGCGGGCATGTACCGGCGTTGTAGCGCGATCGCCGCGTCGATGCTGCTGGCCCTGTGCGCCCTGCTCCTCCCCTCCGCGGCGACCGCCACTCCCCTCACCCCGGCCGCGCCGATCCCCCGTACCACCTCAGTGCCGCAGGAACAGGCACACGTACAGGCGCAGAAACAGTCGGACACCGCCCTCACCGCCCACCCCTCCCGCGCCCCCCACACGCACCCCCTGCCCCACCCCCCAGGCCCCGCAGGCCCCACCTCCGCAGCGCCCCCACCCCGCCCCCGGGCGTTCGCGGCAACCGCCGCCCCCGGCAGGCCCCCCGCGTACGCGGCACGCCGCACCGGCCCCGCCGCACCCCGCGCACCGCCCGTCTCTCCACGCACCGGCAACCCCGTCATCGGCGCCTGACCACGTCCACGTGAGGACGCGGGGCGCCGCCCTTCGTCCTGCCCGTGGAGCCGACACATGTCCCGCAAGAAGTCCCGTACGCCCCTGTGGCGTGCGCTCATCGCCCTCGCGGTGATGGCCGCCTCGATGGCCGTCGCCCTCACCCAGTCCCCGCGCCTCGGACTCGATCTGCGCGGCGGCACCCAGATCGTCCTGGAGACCCGCGACTCGCCCGACACAGGCGTCAAGGCCGACGCCGAAGGCACCGACCGCGCCCTTGAGGTGCTGCGCCAGCGCGTAGACGCCCTCGGTGTGTCCGAACCGAGCATCGCCCGCTCCGGCGAACGCCGCATCGTCGTCGAACTGCCCGGCGTGCAGGACCCGCGCGAGGCCGCCGAGGTCATCGGCCGCACCGCACAGCTCACCATCCGTCCCGTCACCGGCGTCACCGACAAGAAGACCGACAAGAAGGAGGGCGCGGCGGGCCGCGGCGAACGCGTGCTCGCCGACCCGGACCGCACCGGCGGCTATCTGCGGCTCGGCCCCACGGCCCTGTCCGGCGACGGCGTGCGCGACGCCGAGGCCGCGCTCGACCAGCAGGGCATGGCCGGCTGGACGGTCAATCTGAACTTCCGCAAGGACGCGTCGGCCGCCTGGGCGAAGCTCACCGGCGCCGCCGCCTGCGCCCCCGAGGGAGCGCCCGAGCGGCGCGTCGCCATCGTCCTGGACGACAAGGTCATCTCGGCGCCGGGCATGAACCCGGGCGTGCCGTGCCGTACCGGCATCACGGGCGGCGACACGCAGATCACCGGCGGCTTCACGCAGGAGGAGGCCCGGGACCTCGCCGCGCTGGTCAAGGGCGGCGCGCTGCCGCTGCCCGTGGACGTCGTGGAGCAGCGTACGGTCGGCCCGACGCTCGGCGCCGACGCCATCGAGGCGTCCACCCGGGCCGCGCTCATCGGGCTCGCGCTGACGGCCCTGTTCATCGTGGTCGTCTACCGCCTCCTCGGCGCGCTCGCCACGATCGCCCTCGCCCTGTACGGGCTGCTGTCCTACGCCGCTCTCGTCGCGCTCGGCGCCACGCTCACCCTGCCGGGGCTCGCGGGCTTCGTCCTCGCCATCGGCATGGCCGTCGACGCGAACGTGCTGGTGTTCGAGCGGGCCCGCGAGGAGTACCTCGGGGCGCGCACCAAGTCGCTGGACAAGCCGCTCACGCGCGGTTTCGGGCAGGCGTTCAGCGCGGTCGTCGACTCGAACGTGACGACGCTGCTCGCGGCCGGGCTCCTTTTCGTGTTCGCCACGGGCCCGGTGAAGGGGTTCGGGGTCACGCTGTCGATCGGCGTGCTCGCCTCGATGGTGTCGGCGCTGGTCATCACGCGGGTCCTCGCCGACTTCGCGGTCCGGCGCCGCTGCGTGCGGGCCCGCCCGAAGATCACGGGTATCGCCTCGACCGGCCGGCTGCGCGCGTGGCTGGCCCGGCGCGATCCGAGGATCGTGCGCCACCGCAGGCGCTGGCTGGGCGCGAGCGCGCTGGTGGTGCTGGTGGCGGTCGCGGGGATCGTGGTGCGTGGCCTGGACTTCGGCGTGGAGTTCACCGGCGGCCGGCTCGTGGAGTACAGCACCTCGCGCGCCGTCGACGTGGACACGGCCCGGCAGGCGGTCGCGGACGCCGGGTTCCCGCGCGCGGTCGTCCAGGAGGCGGGCGACGGCGACATCTCCGTACGTACGGAGAAGCTGAGCGACGACGAACAGCAGGCGGTCAAGGAGTCGTTGGCGCGGCACGGCGGCGAAGTCACGGTCGAGCGGGACGAGTTGGTCGGCCCGAGTCTCGGCTCGGAGCTGCGGACGAAGGCGCTGATCGCGCTGGGCGTGGCGGTGCTCGCCCAACTGGCCTATCTGAGCGTCCGGTTCCGCTGGACGTTCGCGGCGGCGGCCGTCTCCGCGATGGCGCACGACGTGCTGATCGTGGTCGGACTGTTCGCGTGGCTCGGCAAGCCTGTCGACAGCGTGTTCCTGGCGGCGCTGCTCACGGTGATCGGCTACTCGGTCAACGACACGGTCGTCGTCTTCGACCGGGTGCGTGAGGCGCGGCGGCGCGATCCCCGGATCGACCTGGAGCGCGCGGCCGACCGCGCGGTGGTGCAGACGCTGCCGCGCACGGTCAACACCGGCATGGGCGCCCTGTTCGTCCTCGCGGCGCTGGCCGTGCTCGGCGGTGACTCGCTCGCGGACTTCTCGCTGGCGCTGATCACGGGCGTGGTCGTCGGCATGGCGTCGACGGTGGTGACGGCGGTGCCGCTCGCGGTCACGCTGGAACACCGCTCCCCCACCGCGCCGGTCCGCCGCCCCGGCGGCCGGGGCGGTTCCGGGCGCGGGACGCCGCTGGAGGAGCGCCGGGCCCGCCGCGCGGACACGGGGGCCGTGGTGTGACGCGGTGACGCGGTGACACGCGGGTGGGCCGGGACCCGTCACCCGGACCCCGGCCCACCTGCTGTCGAAGGCCCCCCGCCCCGAAGCCCGCCGCTGCCATCGAAGCTCACGCGCCACCGAAGGGCGGCCCGCCGTCGAAGGCCAGGTCAGCCCTGGGGCGGCAGCGGCGGGGGCGGCGGCGCCCAGGCCGGGGGAGGCGCGGCGGGCGGCGCCGGCGGGGGCGCGGTGTCGTAGACGACGCGGGCGACGCGGAACTCGTACTGGAACGTCTGGGTCATGCCCTCGGCGAGTACGAGGTAGCCCTCGCCGTCCTCGTAGACGGTGACCCGGCGCGGGTTCGTCGGGCGGCGCGGCTCGAACGCGGTCACGTACCGGCGCAGGGCCTCGCGCGCCTCGTCGCGGGTGCCGCGCACATGGTCGACGGGCCTGGTCTGCTTGCGCAGGCCGCCCGTCCCGCCGCCGTGCAGGCAGGTCATCATCAGGCCCCAAGTGGCCCTCACGCCGTCGTACGTCACCGCTCCCCCGTGGCCGGTCCGACGCTCGCCGTCCGCCGGGCGTCGGGGGCACTCTGCCACACCGGTCAGGGGCGCGAACGGCGCGGGTCAGCAGCGGCGCAGGACGCGGGCCGCCGACCCGAGACCGGGAAACCCGGTAAAGATTCGATGGATCTTGTGTTTGGCTCCGCGCCTACGTGTTACCCCGAGAACATGGATGACCGACGCTGAGACCGACGGGTTCGGCAGTGAGCCCGTCCCCCCGTTCCTCGGTCGGCCCGGGGAACGGGGCCCCTTCCGTTCCGCTCCGTCCCGAAGCCCTCATGACGTACGGAAAAGCCGTGCGCGCCCTACGACACAGGACCCGGCGCCGCGGTGCCGCGGGCGGGGGCCGGGTCGTACAGGTGCACGTGCGGGCCGGGGCGCGGGGGCGCCTTGCGGGCGGGGCCTAAAGGTCGGGCGCCGGGGCCGAAAGGGTCAGGCGAAGGTGTCGGTGCCGCTGCGGATGTGCGATTCGGCGGTGCGCAGCACGAACTGTCGGTCCAGCTCGCGCCGGATCACGTCGTCGAGGCGGCCGCTGCCGGCCCAGTCGATGAGCTGCTGGGCGACGGATCGCAGCTTGATGTTCGTCCGCATGGACACCTCGCGCAGCACGTCCCACGACTCCGCCGGGGGGATGCGGCCCACGGCCGACACGACGCCGATGGCCTGGTCCACGTCGGCGTGGGCGTGCACGGCCTGTTTGAGCTGCGCCACTTCCGTCTCCAGCTCGGCGATGCGCGCCGCCGGGTCGACGGGCGCCACCGGCTGGGGGCGGGAAGTCACGGGTGTCACTGTCCACCTCCACACAGGGGAAAAGTCTGCCTCTCTCAGCGTCCCTGCCCCGAGAGCCCGGCGCAACACGCCCCGAGTCAAGATCCGTCCGGAATCAGTGCCCGCGGGGCGCGGAGACGGGGCGCATCCCCGTGACGTCTCCCATGGCGCCCCCCGCACGTAACCCTTCGTTCACACTCGGCGCACGACGACGAGGATGACCAGCAGAACCGTCACCGCGGCGCTCATACCGTGGGCGACGACCGCCGTGAGCGGGAAGTGGCGCTCGGCCGTGCCGGACTGCTGGGAGTGCCGGCCGGAGCTGGGCAGCCAGCGCAGCAGCATCGTGAAACCGAGCGCGGCGACGACGAGCACGACGGCGCACGCCGCCCAGCCGGAGCTGCGGGCGTCGCCCAGCAGGAACACCGACCAGGCGGCGAGGCCCGCGACGGCCAGCACGACGTGGCCGAGGACGAGCCACAGCGGCAGTCGGGTCACGCCCGGCGTGCGCTGGCGCAGTCCGCCGTTGCGTATCCATACCGTGGCGAGGTAGCTGCCCAGCGCGGCCGTCACCAGCCACGCGCACAGCACGAAGATCCGCATCCGCTCCCCCTGTCCCGTCGCGCCCCCAGCGGGGGGTTCCGTCCCCAGGACACCGCACGACGCTCCGCTACGGGTGGACATCCATTCAGTAATTCACTCGTTGGCGTGAACGATGGCCTTAAGGTCAATCAGGCCTAGGGCGATGGCATAGCGCCCCTCGCGCAATTCCCAGCGCCCCTTCCAGGGCTGACCTCAACGCCAACTCCCAGCCTCCGGCCTCGGCGGCCCCGCCAGGGGGCTGGCCTCAGCGCCAACATCCAGCCCCTCCGGCGATTGAGGAGCGGGGCCTGGGGCAGCGCCCCAGAGTGCCGGGTTCGTCGTGGCCGCTCGCGCAGTTCCCCGCGCCCCTGACGGGGCTGCCAACCCCGGCACTTCTTCGGCGCCCCCCGCCTTGGGCAATCTGCCGCCTGGGGCGGCACGGGTGGGCAAGGCGGCACCCAGCGCCGGGTGCGTGATCGTTGTGCCTCGGGTGCAGCCCCGGTGGGGCTTCTCGCGCAGTTCCCCGCGCCCCTTACGGGGCTTGTCTGAGCGCCGGCTTCCAGCCTCTCCGGCGATTGAGGGGCGGAGTTGGCTCAGGGGGCGGATTTTAGGGTGGCCGCCTCTGATTGGAGGTGGGAGAGGAGGGCTCGTACCGCGGGTGACCGTGTGCGGTGGAGCGCCTCCGTCGTTCCTACCGTCCGCCCCACCGACGCCAGCTCGACAGGAAGCGCCGCAAGCCGGTCGTCCTCCCGCAGCACAAGCTCCGGCAACAACGCCACCATGTCCGTCTGCAACAGCAGCGCCCGCATCGTGAGAATGGACGTGCACTCGACCCGGTCGACGGGCTGTGCGAGCCCCCGCTCGACGAACAGCGCCCCCAACTCCTGCCGCAGCGCGGTCTGTTCGACGGGCAGGATCCACGGATGCGCCAGCGTGTCCGGCAGCGTCAGACCGGACACGTCGAGCAGCGGATGCCCCGCCCGCACCGCCAGCATGATCCGCTCGCGGTACAGCATCCGCTGCCGCAACCGCTCCCCGTCCCTCGGCACGGGCCCGACCCGCCCCACGATGACATCCAGCTCCCCGCCCAGCAGCGCCGGATGGAGCACGTCGAGGGTGCCTTCGCGGACGACGACCGTCAGCCGGGGCCGCTCCCGCTTGAGCCGGGCGACGGCACGCGGCAGCAGCACGTTCGCCCCGGCGAGGAGCGTGCCGACGGTGACGGTGCCCTCATGGCCCCGGCGCAGCCCGTCGAGGTGCTCCCCGGCCCGCCGGACCTCGGTGATCACGGCGCGGGCGTGGGCGGCGAGGGCTTCCCCGTACAGGGTGGGCCGCATGCCGCGCGGTTCCCGTACGAACAGGGGGAGGTCGGCGATGGACTCCAGTTCGCGCAGGGAGCGGGTCGCCGCCGGCTGGGTCAGATGGAGGGCTTCGGCGGCGCGGGCCACCGAGCCGTGCTGGACGACGGCGACGAGCAGGGTCAGATGCCGGAACTTGAGCCGGCCGTGCAGGAGATCCATCGCGCTCCCTCGCGGGGAAGCCGCCTCCCCCGCCACCGTGCGGACATGACGCTGCCTGTGCGCGGCCCGCGTTCGGCCACGCCACGACCCTGCCATACCCGAACCGGCAAGGGAACGGCCCTGATTGGCATTGGTTCGGCATACCCCGGCGGGCGCATGATTCCCCCACGCCCCGGCCGTCACGGTCCGGCGGCGTCCAGGCCCCGCTCCCCCACCCGGAACGAGGATGTCCCGTCATGCTGAACCAGCGCGCCCGCGCCCTCGACGACGCCGATCCCCTGGCGCACGTCCGTGACCGTTTCGCCCTGCCGAAGGGGGTGACGTACCTCGACGGGAACTCGCTCGGCGCCCTCCCGACGGCCGTGCCCGCCGCCCTGGAGGACGCCGTCCACCGCCAGTGGGGCACCGAGCTGATCCGTTCGTGGAACGCGGCCGGCTGGTGGGAGGCGCCGGTCCGCACCGGCGACGCGATCGGCCGGCTCCTCGGCGCGGCCCCCGGGCAGGTGGTCGCGGGCGACTCCACGAGCGTGCAGTTGTTCAACACGCTCCTCGCGGCGGTCCGGCTGCGCCCCGGCCGGGACGTCCTGCTCACCGATCCGGACCACTTCCCCACCGACCAGTACATCGCGGACTCGGTGGGCCGGCTGCTCGGGATCGAGGTGCGCCGGGTGCCCGCGCGGGACGCGCCCGCGTTCCTCGCGGCGGAGGGCGCGCGGGTCGCGGTCGCCGCGTACGCGCCGGTCGACTACCGCACGGGCGAGCTGTACGACATGGCGGAACTGACCACCGCCGCGCACGAGGCGGGCGCCCTCGCGCACTGGGACCTGTGCCACGCGGCGGGCGCGCTGCCCGTCGAACTCGACGCGACCGGCGCGGACTTCGCGGTCGGCTGCGGCTACAAGTACCTGTCGGGCGGCCCCGGCGCGCCCGCCTTCGCGTACGTCGCGCACCGGCACCAGGACGGCTTCGATCACCCGGTCACGGGCTGGCACGGGCACGCGGAGCCGTTCGCCATGTCCGGTACCTACACCCCGGCGCCGGGCATCACGCGGGCCCGCGTCGGCACGCCGCCGCTGCTGTCGCTGGTGGCGCTGGAGGCGGCGCTCACCGCGTTCGACGGCGTGGCGATGGCCGACGTACGGGCCAAGAGCCTGTCGCTGACGGGGTTCTTCCTGGAGTGCGCGGACGCGCTGCTCGACGGGCTCGGGTTCACGCCGGTCACGCCGCGCGAGCCGGCCCGGCGCGGCAGCCAGGTCGCGCTGCGGCACGCGGAGGCGTATCCGCTGGTCGCGGCGCTCACGGCGCGGGGTGTCATCGGCGACATGCGCGCCCCCGACCTGCTGCGTTTCGGCTTCAACGCGCTGTATCTGAGCCACGCGGACGTGCTGCACGCAGTGACCGTGCTGCGGGACGTCGCGGCGAGCGGCGCGCACCGGGCCGCCGAGTTCCAGCGGCGGCCCACGGTCACCTGAGCTGTCGCCCGTACGAGCGTCAGCACGCGTCGCCCGCCGTCCCGGGCGCTGTTTCGCACGTCCCCTTCCTCTCCCCGCCGAGACCTCAAGGACACCCATGCGATCCCTGCGTACGAAGGCGGTGCTGGCCACGGCCGTGGTCACCGCGACCGCCGCCGCCCTGCTCCTCCCCGGCTCATCCGGCGCGACCGCCGCCGCCCACGACCCGAACGTCCGCGAGGTGTGCGAGGACCGCCGCCCCGAGCCCGCCGATCCGGGCGCGTACGGGATGCAGCTCGACGGCACCTTCCGCCATCCGGCGCTGACGCCCGTCGACGAGGAGCACGAGCACGGCTTCCCGGGCCGGAACAAGGAGTACGACACGAAGTCGTACATCAAGAACATGAAGGTCGAAGCGGCCTACGAGGGCGCCGACTTCACGCCCGACTACTTCCACACCTGGCAGAACGTCGTGGACTTCGGCGGCCGCCGGTACATGTTCCAGTACGACCGTTCCGAGGGCCGCGTCTACGACATCACCGACGTGAAGAAGGTGCGGGTCGTCGAGAAGATGACCCGCGACGACGTGGACGGCGACGAGACCCGCGGCAACGCCTCGTGGGCGCCGGGCGACTACTGGGGCGCGTCCACGGTCCAGTGGAGCAGGAAGCTCGGCGCGTACGTCATGGTGATGAGCTTCGAGGACAAACGGCAGATCTCCGAACTGACCGACGACCCCGCGCACGACAAGTACAACAACCCTGAGGGCGTACGGAAGTTGCGCGCGAAGCCCGGCCTGAAGGGCTTCAAGGCGTTCCGCCTCGACGGGCCGCGCAAGAAGGACTGGAAGCTGCTGGCTACCGTGTCGACGGACGCCACGCAGAAGGACCCGCTGCGCTCGGACACCTCGAAGCCGCAACAGGGTTCGGGGTCGCTGGACGTGCCGTACTGGACGGGCGATAAGTACATGTTCCTCGCCACGGCACCCGACGACACCTACGCCGGCACCGAGTACCCGACGAACCTGCACTCGGCCGGCTACCAGTCCTGGGACATGTCCGACCCGGCGCGGCCCCGGCTGCTCGACACCTGGCACCTGCCGGGGCAGCGCACCGGCGAGGACGCCGCGTACCGGAAGAACCCGCGCTGCGGGAACCGGACGAGCTGGATGGGCGCGCGGATGCCGCTGTTCATCCCCAAACCCGTGGAGAAGGGCGGGCGTTACGGGTTCGCCGCGATGGGCGGTTACGGACTGACCGTCCTCGACATCTCCGACCCGTCGCGGATGCGGGCCGTGGGCCATCTGGATCTGCCGCCGTCGGTGTCGGGCACGGAGGGCGACAACATCGACGTGTCGCAGTACGAGCGGACCGGGCTGATCTACTACTCCGGCTATCCGCTGACCGAGGACTGCTACGAGCCGTACAAGGACGTCTACCAGATCGACGCGAAGGACCCGGCGCGTCCGCGGGTCGTGGGGGTGCTGCCGCGGCCGAAGCCGCCCGCGTCGGCCGGGTTCGCGGACTTCTGCCAGCGCCGGGGCAGCTTCGGCCCCAAGCGCACCGGCTACTACACCAACCCGGGCAAGCACGACGCGGGCGTCCTCGGCTACGGCTTCTACAACGCGGGCGTGCAGTTCTTCGACGTATCGCGTCCGGCGCGGCCCCGCGTCGAGGCGTACTTCGTGCCGAAGGCGTACGGGCCGCGGACGCCCGACTACGCGTACGGCAACCAGACGCACGGCGTGTACGTGGAGTGGGACCGCAACATCGCGTGGGCGCTCACCAACCACGGCATCTACGCCCTGTCGGCCCGCAAGGTGCTTGGGCCCCCGCACCTCGGACGCCCCGAAAAGCCGTTCCGCACCAGCGAGTTCTAGCCCCTGCCTCCCCCCCTTCTCCCGCGCGATATCCGTACGGAAGGACGTCCTCGCCATGACCGCTCCGCACAGACCCGCCCCCGCCGCCGAGGCGGCGCCCGACGGGACCGGCCCGACGCCGGGCCCCGGACTGCTCCGCTCTCTGACTCACCGTCAAACCACCATGATCGGGCTCGGTTCGGCGCTCGGTACCGGCCTCTTCCTCGGCTCGGGCTCCGCGATATCGGTCGCGGGCCCCGCCGTGATCGTCTCGTACGCGGTCGGCGCGGTGCTCGTCGCCGTGATCGCCGTACTGCTCGGCGAGATGTCGGCGGCGCATCCCGTGCAGGGCTCGTTCGGCGCGGTCGCGCACCGGTACCTCGGTGCGTGGGCAGGGTTCTTGACGCGGTGGACGTATTGGTTCAGCGCGGTCGTCGTCATCGGCACGGAGGTCGTCGCCTCCGCCCTCTACCTGCGCTGGTGGTGGCCGGGGGTGCCGATGGGCGCGGCGATCCTCGCGGTGGCGGCGGTGGTCCTCGCGGTGAACGTCATCAACGTGAAGTCGTTCGGCACCACCGAGTTCTGGCTGTCGACGGTCAAGGTGACGGCCCTGTGCGCGTTCATCCTGTGCGCCGCGTTCCTCGTCTGCTTCGGGCTGCCCGACACGCAGGCGACCGGGCTCGCGCATCTGACGGACGGCGGCGGGTTCATGCCGCACGGGCTCAAGTCCGTGTGGATCGCCATGTCCGTCGTGATGTTCGCGTACGCGGGCTTCGAGGTCGTCGCCATCGCATCGGCTGAGGCCGCCGACCCGCAGCGCTCGATCCGTACGGCGATGCGTCAACTGGCGTGGCGGCTCAGCGTGTTCTACGTCCTGTCCATCACGCTCGTCGTCGCGCTCATCCCGTGGAAGCGGCTCGCCGCCGGGGACGGGAGCGTCGAGGCGAGCCCGTTCGTGCGGGTCTTCTCCTCCATCGGGGTACCGGCCGCCGCGACCCTCACCAACGTCGTGGTGCTGATCGCGGCCGTGTCCGCCGCCAACGCCCATCTGTACGGGGCGTCCCGGCTGCTGCACTCGCTGGCCGCCGACGGCCTCGCGCCCGCGCCGCTCGGCCGGCTCAGCGGGCGGGGCGTCCCGGCCGCCGCCCTCGCCGCGTCCACGCTCGGCATCGCGGCGGCGGCCCTGCTCGCCTTCTACGACGTCGGCGGCATCTTCAGCATCCTGATGTCGATCGCCCTGTTCGCGGTGCTGCTGGTGTGGCTGCTGATCCTCGCCACGTACCTGGCCTTCCGCCGGCACCGCGAGGCGCACCCCGGCGACTTCACCGGGTTCAGTGTGCGGGGCGGGCCGCGGCTCGCGCTCGTCGCCGGGACCGGGGTGCTGGCGGTCGCGGCGACGGCGGTGGAGGTGCCGGACATGCGGCAGGCGGCGGGGGTCGGGCTCGCGTTCACGGCGGTGCTGCTCGCCGGGTACGGACTGCTGGCGTGGCGGCGCGGGCGCGCGGCGGAGAGTGTCCCGCCGGGCGCGTGAGGTGCGCAGAGGTGCGCTGACGTGGGGTGACGGGGGTCCGCGCGGGGCCGCGCGGGGGCGTCGTGGCAGGCTGGGGGGCATGCCGATCATCGATGTGCCGTCCGGAGTCAGTCTCGCGTACGAGACCTTCGGCGACCCCGCCGACCCGCCCGTCCTGCTCGTGATGGGGTTCGGGGCGCAACTGCTGGCCTGGGACGAGGAGTTCTGCCGGCAGCTGGCCGCGCGCGGGCGGTTCGTGATCCGTTACGACAACCGTGACTGCGGTCTGTCCACGGGGTTCGACGAGCATCCGGTGGACGTCGGCGAGCTGATGGCGGCCCTCACCGCCGGGGATGTCGCCCGGGCCGCCGCGATGGTCCCCTACCGGCTGTCCGACATGGCCGACGACGGGCTCGGCCTGCTGACCGCGCTCGGCATCGAGCGGGCGCACGTCGTCGGCGCGTCCATGGGCGGCATGATCGCGCAGACGATGGCGCTTGAGCATCCCGAACGGGTGCTGAGCCTGACGTCCATGATGTCGTCGACGGGCGAACCGGAGTACGGGCGGGCCACGCCCGAGGCGCAGGCCGCGATGGCGGCGCCCCGGCCCGCCGACCGCGAGGGGTACGTCGAGACCGCCGACCGGGGGCTGGTGTGGGCGTCGCGGCGGTACGGGGATGCGGGGGAGCTGCGGGCTCTGGCGGCGGCGAGTTACGACCGGGCGTTTCGGCCTTCCGGGCTCGGGCGGCAGCTCGGGGCGATGGTCCTCAGCGGGGCGCGGGCCGAGGGGTTGCGGGGGTTGCGGGTGCGGACGCTCGTGGTGCACGGGTTGGACGACACGCTCATCGATGTCAGCGGGGGGCGGCGGACGGCGGAGCTTGTTCCCGGGGCGGAACTGCTCCTAGTCCCGGACATGGGGCATGACCGGCCCCGGCCGCTTTGGCCGACGCTGCTCGACGCACTGACGTCCCACACGGCCCCCTGAGGTGAGGGGGCGGCCCCGGCCGGTGGGCTTCCTCGACTCTCGTCGTGGCTGATCGCGCAGTTCCCCGCGCCCCTGAGGGAGCGGGGCTTCGCCCCAGCTCCCCCAGGGGAGGAGGTGGCGACGCAGTCGCCCCTCCTAGGGGCGCGGGGAACTGCGCGAGAAGCCCCACGGGGCGAAAGGTGAAGAACCACGTGCAGGCCCACCCACCCACCCGGCGCTGGGGACTATGGCATGTTGATAGGGCGGGAGCCCCTAGTAGCGGCCCGTTTCGTACTCGTCGGAGCGATACCCGTTCCCCGCGGAAGCGGTCCCGTGCGCGTACGACTGCACATTCGTGTCATTCAGCATCCGCGTATAGCACGTGTACTCCCCCAGCGACGAGCTGTAGGACAGGTTGTCGCAGTGGTCCCACGAATAGTCCGACGTACGGGCCACGGTCGCGTCCCCGTACGGCCCCGTGGAACGGATCCGCCCCCACACCGTGCGGCACCCCGTGCTGTACCGCAGCTCGATCGTGCCGACGCGCGTGCTGCCGACGTAGATCGCCGTGGACTTCGCGGTGATCGCGGTCGCCGCGCACCCGCTCGCCGTCGGGTCCTGGAAGTCGTACGTGGCGGCCTCGGCGCTGCCCGTCAGGCCGATGACTAGCGCGGCGGAGGCCGCTCCGATGGCGAGGGTCTTCGCGGCGGTGGCGGAGATTCTCATGGGGAAAGGTCACCTGTTCTGTGAGTACGTACAAGGAAGTGGGAGGTGGAGCGGGGCGTCGGGCGCGGTCAGTCCGTCGTGCGGGAGACCAGGGACTCCCAGGTGCGCGCGCCGACGACCCCGTCGACGTCGAGCCGGGACTGGCTCTGGAAGCGGCGCACGTACTTCTCGGTCGTCGGACCCCACTGCCCGTCGACGAAGTTGCCGTTGTTCCAGTCGGCCTCGTCGATGCCGATGGTGGAGGCGATGTCGGACTGGATCTCCCGCACGCACACGCCCGAGGAGCCGTACGCGTAGTTGCGGGCGGGGATGACCCAGCCGTTGGGCGAGTAGCGGGAGCCGACCGCGTTGATGCAGGAGCCGAGGTAGTCGCCGGCCTGGGCGGGCGTGGCGGTCAGCAGGGCGCCCGCGGCGGCGAGCGCGAGGGCGACGGCGCTGAGGCCCTTGGCGGAACGGGTCATGGGGTTCCTTTTCGTGAAGGAGGGAGCCGGGAATCGGCGCCCATCGTGGCCCGCGCGGCGGCGTCCCGGGGCGGATGGGGCGTCCCGAGGTGGGAGCGGGAAGTCCCTGGGACGTCCCACGGGCCCGGCGAGGCGGCCGGGAGCCCGCGCGGGACACGCCAAGAAAACGGCTCCGAGGCCGAGTTCGGGCTCGCTTAGGATGCTCGACGGCGACGAGGAGAGCGCGTCGCAAGGGGAGATCTGGGGGGATCGTCACGTGGTGGAGCCTGCGCGTTTCCAGGATCAGGGGACGGCCGCGCGGGAGCGGCTGAGCGAGGAGTTGCGGCGCCTGAAGGCGGTGTCGCGGCTGAGTTTCGAGCGGCTGGCGGACCGTACGCATTACAGCCGTTCGTCGTGGGAGCGGTTCTTGAACGGCAAGCAGTTGCCGACCCGGGCGGCGGTCGAGCAACTGGCCGCCGTGGCGGGCGAGGACCCGGCGCCGTTGCTGGCCCTGCTGGACACGGCCGGTACGGCGGCCTCCGTACGGGAGGCCGAAGGGGGTGGCGGGGAGCGGGTTCCGGTGCGGGCGGCGCGTTCGCTGCGGCGGCATCTCGTCGTGCTCGGGTATGTGGCGTCGGGGGCGCTGCTCGGTTCGGTGGCGACGGGGCTGCTGCTGTCGCCGGCCGCGCCGGGAGCCGGCCGGTCGCCCGTGGCCGCGGCGAGCGCGGGGGCGAGCGCCGGGGAGAGTGCGGTCGCGCAGAGCGGTACGACACGGCTTGCGGCCCGCGCCGGGGAGCCGGGGTGCCGGACCGACACGTGCATCGGGCGTGATCCGCAGGCGATGGACTGCCAGTGGGACGCGGTCACCGCGCGGCAGAGCTGGCTGCGGGGCATGCACATCGAGCTGCGGTACAGCGCGGCGTGCCAGGCGGTGTGGGGGCGGATCGAGAACGGGGCGGTCGGTGACACCGTCACCATCAAGGACTCGACGGGGCTCGAGCAGGAGGCGCGGATCCGGATCGACCGGGATACGTACACGAAGATGCTGGCCGTTTCCACGGGCATGCCGGTGGAGTCCGTGACGTTGTGCGGGGCGATTCCCAGTCAGCGTCAGCGAGAGTGCTCACCGGAGTCCTCCGTCCAGCCGTGAGTAGGGGGCGGTCTTCATCTGCGGGTGGGTGGGGCTTCTCGCGCAGTTCCCCGCGCCCCTGAAGGCGGGGCTTCGCCCCAGCCTTCCCCGATAGAGGTAGCGCACGCAGTGCGCACCGAAGGGGCGCGGGGAACTGCGCGACCGGCCACAGCGCACCCGGCACTCTGGGGCTCCGCCCCAGCCCCCGCTCCTCAATCGCCGGAGGGGCTGGGAGTTGCGGCTGAGGCCAGCCCCCAGGGCCCCAGGGCCGGAGGCTGAGAGCGGGCGCTCAGGCAAGCCCCGTAAGGGGCGCGGGGAACTGCGCGACCAGCCACCCACCCGGCGAAAGGTGAACGACAACCTCAGGGGCAGCCCCCGTGAGGGGCGCGGGGAACTGCGCGATCGGCACCCACCACCCCGCGCAATACCGACCGCGGCCCGCGACCTTCTCTTCGCCCCGGCGACCTGGCACATTGGCGGACGCTCGTGATCAGGCCCGCTCAGGAGGAGACCCGATGAACCCCGCGTTCGGCGACTACCAGTTCGAGATCTACCTGGACGGCCTGCGCGGCGTCACCCCGTCGCACCCGATGGAGTTCAAGGAACTGGAGTCGCGGGCGCGAGCCGCACTGCCCGCATCGGTGTGGTCGTACGTGGCGGGCGGCGCCGGCGACGAACACACCCAGCGCGCCAATATCCGGGCGTTCGAGCGGTACGGCCTGATGCCCCGCATGATGGTCGGCGCGGCCCGCCGCGACCTCTCGGTGGAGCTGTTCGGGACGCGGCTCCCGTCCCCCCTGTTCATGGCCCCGGTCGGCGTCATCGGCCTCTGCGCGCAGGACGGCCACGGTGACCTGGCGACGGCGCGGGCGGCGGCCCGTACCGGCGTGCCGATGGTGGCGTCCACGCTGTCGGTGGACCCGATGGAGGCCGTGGCCGCGGAGTTCGGGACGACGCCGGGGTTCTTCCAGCTCTACACGCCGACGGACCGGGCGCTCGCGGAGAGCCTGGTCCACCGCGCGGAGGCGGCCGGCTTCCAGGGCATCGTCGTCACCCTGGACACCTGGGTGACCGGCTGGCGCCCGCGCGACCTCGCCACCGCCAACTTCCCGCAGCTGCGGGGCCACTGCCTGGCCAACTACACCTCGGACCCGCGCTTCGCGGAGCTGGTCCCGGGCGGCACGCCCGACGACGTGGTGCGGACTTGGGCCGGCGTCTTCGGCAACCCGCTGACCTGGGACGACCTGCCGTGGCTGCGGTCGCTGACGGATCTGCCGCTGATCCTCAAGGGACTGTGCCACCCGGAGGACGTGCGGCGCGCCCGCGACGGCGGCGTGGACGGCGTGTACTGCTCCAACCACGGCGGCCGCCAGGCCAACGGCGGCCTCGCCGCGCTGGACGCCCTGCCCGGTGTCGTCGAGGCGGCGGACGGGCTACCGGTGCTGTTCGACTCGGGGGTGCGCTCGGGCGCCGACGTGGTGAAGGCGCTCGCGCTGGGCGCCACGGCGGTGGGCGTCGGGCGGCCGTACGCGTACGGGCTCGCGGTCGGCGGCGAGGACGGGCTCGTGCACATGCTGCGGTCGCTGCTCGCCGAGGCCGACCTGATCATGGCGGTGGACGGCTATCCGACGCTCGCGGACCTCACGCCCGACGCGCTCGTCACGGCTCCGCGCGTCTGACGGGGGTCAGGAGTTCGGTCGCGGCCGCCCAGCGGAAGTCGCCCTCGGCGAAGCGGACGCCCATCGCGCGCAGCCGCCGCAGGCTGTCCTCGTAGGCGGGGTGGCGGGCGAGGTCGTCGCTGACGCGGGGCACGGCGACGACGGGGACTCCCGCGCCGTACGCCTCGCACAGTGTGGCCACGGCGAGGGTGTCGGCGATGCCCGCGGCCCATTTGTTGAGCGTGTTGAACGTGGCGGGGGCGACGACGATCGCGTCCGGCGGCGGGAACGGGCGCGGGTCGGCGGGCGTGCGCCACGCGGAGCGGACCACGCGTCCGGTGCGGGCCTCCACGTCGGCCACGTCGAAGAAGCCGCCGAGCGCGGTGGGCGTGGCGATGACGCCGACCTCCCAGCCCTGCTCCCGGGCGGCGTCGATGAGCGTGCCGACACCGTCGGCGACCCCGGCCGCGCAGACGATCACGTACAGGAAGGGCTGGTCGGGGCGGTCAGGCACGGGGGGCCTCCTCGATCAGGCGGGCGAGCGCGGTGGCGACGGCCTCGGCGCCGTCGTGCGGGGTGACGGGTTCGTCGAGGTAGAGGTCGCGGCGGATCTCGATCATCAGGGCGTGGACGCGGTCGTCGGTGCCGTAGTGCCGCAGCGGTACGTAGGTGCCGGCGAACGGGGTGTCGAGGGCGGTTCCGCCGAGCAGAGCGAACGCGTCGCGGGCCGCGTCCAGCAGGGCCTTCGGGGTGTGGAAGGGGTCGGTGCCGAGGCAGACGGGCGGGCGCGGGTCGTCGCCGTGCAGCTCGTAGGGCAGGGCGCGGCTGGGATAGGAGTGGACGTCGAGGACGAGGGCGCGCCCGGTGGCGGCGAGCCGATCCTCGACGGCGCGGGTCATGGCGTCGGCGTACGGATGGAAGTACGCGGCGAGCAACTCGGCCTCGTCCGACGGCGGTTCGGTCCGGAGCGGGGCGCGCTGCGTGGTGCGGGTGTAGACGGCGCCCATGCCGACGGCCCGCATCTCCTCGCGCTCGTCGGGGAAGCGCTCGGGGTCGACGACGAGGCGGGAGCGTTCATTGACGAACAACCAGGGGGCGTTGGGCGTGAGTTGAGCGGCGCGGGTGGCGAGCTGTGCCGTACCCGTGTCGGTGATGAGGTCCAACTCCCGCTCCAGTGCGGCCTCTTCGAGCAGGAGGCCCGCGCGCACCCGGTCGGGGATCGTGCGGGAGCCGTGGGGCACGTGCAGGAGCACCGGGGAGGCGGGGTCGCCGGGCAGCAGGCGGTGGGCGGGGCCGTGTCCGTCGTCCGGGGCGGGGGCACCCGCGCGAGGGGCGGTCACGGGGCGTCCGGCGTGGCGAGGCCGACCAGGAGGCGGGCGGTGCCCTCGGGGTCGACGGTCTGGTGCAGATGGGCGCCGGGCAGTTCGGCGACCCGCCAGCCCCGGGCACGGGCGTCGTCGGCGGCCTCTTCGTACGGGGGCCCGAACAGCAGGTAGGAACAGGGGTGGTCGTCCCAGCCGGCGGGGACGGGGACGCGCTGTTCGTAGTACGCGAGCGGCAGCCTCGGCTGGTCCTCCACGAGCACGGCGCGCAGGGCGGGGTCGGGGAACATGGGGGCGATGTCCTCCTCGTCCCACCAGTCGGTCCAGCGGGGCAGCCTGCCGTCGACGGCCTTCGGGCGCAGGAAGTCCAGCAGCTCGGGCGGGGCGACGGGGGTGGCGCCGGCGGGGGCGGGCAGGGGCGCGTCCACGAGGACCGTCGCGGTGACGGGCTGGTCGAGGCCGGCCCGGATCAGCGGGGCGAACAGTCCGGCGTTGCTGTGGGCGACGAGGACGACGGGCTGGTCCGCGGGGAGTTCCGCGAGGCCGTCGCGGACGGCGCCGACGACGGCGGGCCCGTACGGGGCGGGGGCGTCGGCGACACGGGTGAGCGAGGGCACCCGCACGCGGTGGCCGCCGGCGGTGAGGGCGGCGGCGACGGCGCTCCAGGTCGAGGGGCCCACGGAGGGGCTGTGCACGAGGACGAAGACCGGCTGCATGTCTTGATCATGGCGTCCCCGGGGCGGTCGGGGCCAGGGACTCGGCCCACAGCAGAACGCGGGCGGCCGCCCCGGGCGCGGGGGTACGCGCCGTGCGGGGCCGGTGGAATATGCCGGGGGCGTACGGGGTTGAGGGCAGCGAAGGAGGCCACAGTGGAGCAGATCTACTACACGCACGGGACGGCCGCGGAGCGCTGGGAGCGGGCGCGGATGTTCTTCGACGCCAAGGAGTACACGACCGCCGCGCGGATCCTCGTCGACCTTGTCGAGGAGGTCCCGGAGCAGGTCGGTCCGCGGCTGCTGCTGGCCCGTTCCTACTACCACTCGGCGCAACTGCGGCGCGCGGAAGCGGAGTTGCGCACGATCGTGGAGAAGGACCCGGTCGAGCACTACGCGCGCCTGATGCTGGGCCGCACCCTGGAGCGGCAGGGCCGTGACGACGAGGCGACCCCGCATCTGCGGCTCGCGGCGGCGTTCACGGGCGACTTCCCCGAGTCCTGACCCCGCCACCCGGCCAAGGGCCGAGCCGTCGAGACGGCTCGGCCCTTCCTCTTCCCCTCCCCTTCTCCCCTCCCCCGGCCACCCCCCTCACCTGCGTCTCCCCTCCGTTAGCCTGGGGGCACGATGACGCGTACCGAGCAGCCGAGCACCGCCCCCGACCCCGTACCGGACCCCGCCGGCCCCGCCGTGCCCACCCTGGACAGCCCCTGGGGGGCGATCGGGCTGACGCGGTTCCCCGTGGACGCCCGCGATCCGCTGCGGGCCTGGGACGCGGCGGACGACTATCTGCTCCAGCACCTGGCAGGAGCCGACGACGGCGCGGGCGGCGACGCCGAGGCCGTCGACCTGTCCGGCGCGGTCGTGGTCGTCGGCGACCGGTGGGGCGCCCTGGCGACCGCGCTGTCCCGCGCCGGCGGCTGCGTACCGACGGTGATCTCGGACTCGTACCTGGGCCTGAGCGCCGCCCGCCTCAACCTGGAGCGCGCGCACGAGGGCGCAGGACCCGGCCCGCACGCGCTGCCGCGCACGACGCGGGACGCGCCGCCCGAGCGCGTGGACGTGCTGCTGGTGCGGGTGCCGAAGAGTCTCGCGCTGCTGGAGGACCAGTTGCTGCGGCTGCGCCCGGCACTGCACGCGGGCACGGTCGTCGTCGGCACCGGCATGGTCAAGGAGATCCACACCTCGACGCTGAAGCTGTTCGAGCGGATCGTCGGCCCGACCCGCACCTCCCTCGCGCGGCGCAAGGCGCGGCTGATCTTCAGCACGCCCGATCCGTCCCTGACGCCCGGCCCGAACCCGTGGCCGCTGCGGCACCGGCTGCCCGAGAGCGTGGGCCCGCTGTCCGGCGGCATGACCGTGAACCACGCCGGGGTGTTCTGCGCGGACCGCCTCGACATCGGCACCCGGTTCCTGCTCCAGCACCTGCCCTACGGCACGGACGCGCGCACCGTCGCCGACCTGGGCTGCGGCAACGGCATCGTGGGCACGAGCATGGCGCTGGCCGCACCGGGCGCGGAGATCGTGTTCACCGACGAGTCGTACCAGGCGGTGGCGTCGGCCGAGGAGACGTACGCGCTGAACGCGGCGGAGCGGCCCGGCGCGGCCCGCTTCCTGGTCGGGGACGGCCTGGAGGGCATCGCGCCGGGCAGCCTGGACCTCGTACTGAACAATCCGCCGTTCCACAGCCATCAGGCGACGACGGACGCGACGGCGTGGCGGATGTTCGCGCAGGCCGAGCGGGCGCTGCGGCCGGGCGGGGAACTGTGGGTGGTCGGCAACCGTCATCTCGGCTACCACGTCAAGCTGCGCCGCCTCTTCGGCAACAGCGAACTCGTCGCGGGCGACCGCAAGTTCGTCGTCCTGAAGGCCGTCAAGCGCGAGGGCGCCGGGCGGCGCGGGCCGCGCGCCTGAGCGGACGCTGTGGCAAGCTGCCCCCATGAGCGGCAGTCCCGGCATCGACGATCTGGTGCGGCTGCGGCGGGCCCGCGACCGCATGGACCGCGAGTACGCCGAGCCGCTGGACGTGCCCGCGCTCGCGGCGGGGGCGCTGATGTCGCCGGGGCATTTCTCGCGCAGCTTCCGCGCCGCGTTCGGGGAGACCCCGTACAGCTATCTGATGACGCGGCGGATCGAGCGGGCGAAGGCGCTGCTGCGGCGCGGTGACCTCAGCGTCACCGAGGTCTGCTTCGCGGTGGGGTGCACCTCGCTCGGGTCGTTCAGCTCACGGTTCACGGAGCTGGTGGGCGAGTCGCCGAGCGCGTACCGGGCCCGCGACCACGGTGACGGCGCGGCGGTCCCGGCGTGCATCGCCAAGCTGTATCTGCGACCGGTCAGGAACAAAGAAGCGGGCGGAGACGCGCGCGACTAGCGTGAACGGCATGGACATCAAGCTCTCGCAGTGCTTCATCGCCGTCGACGACCACGACAAGGCGCTCGCCTTCTACCGGGACGTGCTCGGTCTTGAAGTGCGCAACGACGTCGGGTTCGAGGACATGCGCTGGGTGACGGTCGGCTCGCCCTCGCAGCCGGACGTGAACATCGTGCTGGAACCGCCGCTCGCCGACCCCAATGCCTCCCCCGCCGACCGCAAGGCCATGGCGGAGCTGCTGGCCAAGGGCCTGCTGCGGGCGGTGATCTTCACGACGGACGACTGCGACGCGACGTTCGAGCGGATCGCGGGCGCCGGCGCCGAGGTCCTCCAGGAGCCGACGGACCAGCCCTACGGCGTACGGGACTGCGCGTTCCGCGACCCGGCGGGCAACATGCTGCGCTTCAACCAGCCGCTGCGAAGCTGACCCCGCCCGGCTCCCTGGCAGAACAGGACCGGCCGACTCCTTGGCGGAACGAATCCCTCCGGGACAGGATGCCCGGATGAAGGGTGATCTTTTCGCAAGCGAGCACATGGTGCAGGGCGCGGTGGCGCCGGGGATGAGCGTGCAGAACGCCAAGTCGATCCGGTACGTGATCGACGGGGAGATGCTGGCACGCCAGGGGGCGATGATCGCCTATCGGGGGAATCTGCAATTCGAGCGGAAGGGGCAGGGGGTCGGCGGCATGCTCAAGCGTGCCGTCACCGGCGAGGGCCTGCCGCTGATGAAGGTGCGCGGGCAGGGCGAGGCCTGGTTCGCGCAGGAGGCGCAGAACGTGTTCGTCGTGGACCTGGAGCCCGGCGACATGTTCACGGTCAACGGGCGCAACGTCCTGTGCTTCGACCCGACGCTGTCCTACGAGATCAAGACGGTCAAGGGCGCCGGGATCACCGGCGGCGGCCTGTTCAACAGCGTGTTCACCGGGCACGGCCGGCTGGGGCTCGTGTGCGAGGGGCATCCGCTGGTGCTGCCGGTGTCACCGCGGCAGCCGGTGTTCGTGGACACGGACGCCATCGTCGGCTGGACGGCGAACCTGCACACGTCGCTGCACCGGTCGCAGTCCATCGGTTCGATGCTCCGGGGCGGCTCCGGGGAGGCCGTGCAGCTCAAGCTGGAGGGCGAGGGGGTCGTCGTGGTGCGGCCGAGCGAGGCCACCCCGCACGCGCCGCAGCAGCACTGACCGGGTGAGGCTCAGGCCGGGCCCCGGCGCGCGCCCGCGGGGCGTGCGGTGCGGGGCGCGGCCGGGCCCTCGGCGACGGCGATCCTGGCGAGTTTCGTCAGCATCATGCCGTTGCGGATGCGGACGAGGTAGTCGACGGGCAGCCCGTGCATCCGGGTGCCGGGGCCGCGCAGCGGATGCCAGTCGAGGGTGAACAGGGTGTGCTCGCCCCACGGCAGCAGTTCCATGGCGACGCGGGCCGCGCCGAACGGGCCCGCCTTCGCCTCCAGTTCCAGCCGCCGCAGCGGTTCGCAGATCCGTACGGTGCTGGTGTCGTCGGTGGTCAGCGGGCCGAGGCCGACACGGAAGCGGAGCGCGGTGCCGACGGCCGGCCAGTCGGGGTCCACGGCGAGCACCTGCTGGTTGGCGGTGACCCACTCGTCGTACCGGTAGCCGTCGCTGAGCAGCCGCCACACCTCGGCGGGCGGGCTCAGGATCAGTCGGCGGTTACGGGCCACGGCGCTCACGCTCCTTCCGTCCCCAGCGTTCAGCCTCCGGGCGTGGGCGGCAACCGCAGCCGGTCCCCGCGGGCGACGGCGAGGCCCGCGCCGCCCACGCAGAGCAGCAGCGCGACGGTGCCGAGGGTGAACGCCTCAAAGGCGGCCCGCGAGACGCCCCACACGGCGTGGAAGTCGTACCCGAGCCCGAACAGGTGCTCAAGGACGCCGGGGAACAGCGCCGCCCAGGAGCCGACGAGGATCCACGCGTACACGAGTGACGCGCAGACGAGGAAGCCGCGCGTGCCGAACGGCACCCGGTAGGGGCGCGGCACCTCGGGCCTGCGCAGCCGCAGCAGCACGAGCGAGGGCACGACGACGAGGTAGGACAGCAGCAGCGTGGTCACGGCGACGGTGAGCACGACGGCGAAGACGGCGGCGGCGTCCCCGTCGGCGAGGCGCATCGCGGCGAGCATGAAGACGGTGGCGACGGCCCCGGACAGCAGGTTGGTCCGTACGGGGGTGCCGAGGCGGGGGTGGAACGCGCCGAGGGCCCGGCTGAAGAACGCGCCGTCGGCGGCGGCCATGGCCTGCATGCGGTCGCTGACGATCATCCACGCGCTGCCCTGGGTGAGCAGTGCGAAGACGAACATGACGGCGGTGCCCGTCAGCACCGCGCCGGCCGCGCCCCCGTAGACGCCGAAGACGAGCCGGGCGCCCTCCATGAAGCCGCCGATGCCGGTGACCTTGTGCGCGGGCACGACGGTGAGCAGGGCGAGGACGGGCAGCAGGTAGCAGCAGGCGGCGACGGTCGCGGAGCGGCCGAGGGCGGCGGGCACGTCGCGCTGCGGGTCGTGCATCTCCTCGCCGGCCGCGTTCGGCGCCTCGAAGCCGACGTACGCGAACAGCAGCACGGGTACGAGCCCGAGGAACCCGGCGGTCGTCGGGGTGAAGCGGGCGTCGGTCAGGCCCTGGAAGCCGTGTTCGATGCCGTAGAGCAGGGCGGTGAGGGTGAACAGGGCGAGGCAGGCGACCTTGACGAGCGCGCCGGCCGTGGTGATCCACTTGCCGCGCCGCAGGGAGACGACGGCGGTGAGGATGGCCGCCCAGACGAACAGCAGCTTGAAGGCGTAGTCGGCGAAGGTGCCCGAGCCGAGGTGGAAGACGAAGCCGTCCCAGGTCTGCGCGGCGAGGAAGACGAGGGAGCCGCCGAGCCAGATCGGGTTGGTGACCCAGTAGAAGAGGGTGGTGAGGGCGGCGGCGGGCCGGCCGAGGGCGAGCTTGACCCAGACGTAGGGGCCGCCCTCCTGCGGGAACGCGGCGCCGGTCTCGGCGAACAGCAGGGCGTAGGGGACGAGGAAGAAGAGCGCGATGGCGGCCGTCCAGGTGGCGGCCTCACCGCCGCCGGTGGCGATCTGTCCGACGGTGTCGAAGGAGATGACCGCGGCGATGGCCATGGCGGTGATGTCGAAGCGCTTGAGGCTGCGTTGCAGCACGTCGGGCGTGTCCGACGTACGGGGGGCGCGGGAGGTCGTGTTGGAGGACACGGGCAGTTCCTAGGACGGGGAAGGGGGACTGCGGGGCGGCGCCGTGCGGCGCGGGACGGTGTGGGGGTCCGTGTCGGGTGGTGCGGTGCGGGCGGGGCCCGGGGGTGCCGGGCCCCGGTGCCTGAGGGGGCGGTCAGGCGGGGCGGATCTCGCCGGTGGGCTCAGTGCGTTCGAGGACGGAGCGCAGGGCGCCGGCGACTTCCTTGGCCTCGGCTTCGGTCATGATCAGCGGCGGCGACAGGACGAGGCTGTGCGCGGAGTCGCGGACGATGACCCCGCTCTCGCGCCGGATGACGTCGTGCGGCATCCGCTCGGGGTGCAGCGGCAGTGGCGTACGGGTTTCGCGGTCGGCGACGAGTTCGACGGCGAGCATCATGCCGACCGAGCGGATCTCGCCGACGATCGGCAACTCGCCGAGCTGCTGCTGGAGTTCGGCGTGCAGGGCGGCGCCGAGGGTGGTGGCGCGGGCGAGCAGGCCCTCGTTCTCGATGATGTCGAGGTTGGCGAGAGCGACGGCGGTGGCGACGGGGTGCCCGTTGTAGGTGTACCCCATGGGGAAGCCGTGCTCGCGCAGCAGGACCTCGGCGACGTGGTCGCCGACGAGCAGCGCGCCGAGCGGTACGTAGCCCGAGGTGATGCCCTTGGCAGTGACGATGATGTCGGGGGTGACGCCGAAGTGCTGGGCGGCGAACCACTGGCCGACGCGGCCGTACGCGGTGACGACCTCGTCGAAGATGAGCAGGATGCCGTGCCGGTCCAGGACCTCGCGCACGCGCGGCCAGTAGTCGGCGGGCGGGACGAGCATGCCGCCGACGCCCATGATGGGCTCGCCGATCATCGCGGCGATGTTCTCCGGGCCGATCTCCGCGATCCGCTCCTCCAGCTCGCGGATGAGGAAGTCGGTGGGGTCGTCGCCGTCGTACAGCTCGGTGCGGTAGGGCCACGGCGGGGTGAGGTGGGAGACATGCGGCATCATCGGCGCGAAGCCCTCGTGGTACAGCGGGAAGCCGGTGGCGGAGCCGCCGCCGTAGCCGATGCCGTGGTACGCCTTGCTGCGGGCGAGGATCCAGGTGCGGCTGCCCTCGCCGCGCCGGTGGTGGTAGTAGCGGGCCATCTTGATGGCGGCCTCGTTCCCCTCGGAGCCGCCGGACGTGAAGTAGACGTGGCCCAGCGGGTCGGGGGCGAGGTCGGCGAGGCGGGCGGCGAGGGCGATGGCGCGGTCGTTGGAGAACTCCCAGAAGCTCGTGAAGTACTCCAGCTTCTTCATCTGCGCGTGGGCGACGTCCGCGAGGTCAGCGCGGCCGTGGCCGACCTGGGCGAGCCAGAGGCCGCCGGTGGCGTCGAGGTAGTCGCGGCCCTCGGAGTCGGTGAGGCGGCAGCCGGCGCCCTCGGTCATGACGACGCGCTCGGTGGCGCTGCCCGGCAGATAGGGGTGGATGATGTGCGCCCGGTCGAGGGCGGTGAGCTGCGCGGTGTCGTGGCTGGTCATCAGGGCGAGTCCTTTGATCGTGGTACGCGCGGGGGCGGTGCCGGTACGAAAAAGCGGTGCCCGTACGAGGAAGCGGTGCCCGTACGGGACGGGGGTGCGGGCCGCCGGGTGGGCGGGGGCCCACGGGGTCAGCCGTAGGAGATCCAGGTGGTCTTCAGGCCGGTGTACTTGTCGAAGGAGTGCAGGGAGAGGTCGCGGCCGTGCCCGGACTGCTTGAAGCCGCCGAAGGGCGTGTACGGGCTGAGCGCGTCGACCGTGTTGACGGAGACGGTTCCGGCGCGCAGGGCGTCGGCGACGCGGTGGGCGCGGCCGAGGTCGCGGGTCCACACGGAGGCGGCGAGGCCGTAGGCGCTGTCGTTGGCGAGGCGGACCGCTTCGGCCTCGTCGTGGAAGGGCAGCACGGTCAGGACGGGCCCGAACAGCTCCTCGCGCACGAGCGGGGCGTCGGGGGTCAGGCCCGTGACGACGGTCGGGTCGACGTAGGCGCCGTCGCGGGCGGGGCGGGTGCCGCCGCACACGAGGGTGCCGCCGCAGCCGCGTACGGCGTCCAGGACGCGTGCGGCCTGCGCCTCGTCGACGAGCGGCCCGAGCCGGGTCGCGGGGTCGAGGGGGTCGCCGGGGGTCCAGGCGCGGGCGTGGGCGGCGACGCGTGCGGTGAACTCCTCGGCGACGGACGCCTCGACGAGCAGGCGGGTGTTGGCGGAGCAGACCTGGCCGGCGTTGTAGGCGAAGCCCCAGGCGGCGCGTTCGGCGGCGGCCTCCAGGTCGGCGTCGGCGAAGACGACGTTGGGGCTCTTGCCGCCCGCCTCGGGCCAGACCTGCTTCATGTTGGAGGCGGCGGCGTAGCCGAGGAACGCGCGGGCGACGGCGGTGGACCCGGTGAACGCGAGCGTGTCGACGTCCCCGTGCAGGCCGAGGGCGCGCCCGGTGACCTGGCCCGGGCCGGGGACGACGTTGAGGACGCCGTCGGGCAGCCCGGCGCGGGAGGCGAGTTCGGCGAGCAGCAGCGCGGACAGGGGTGACTGCTCGGCGGGCTTGAGGACGACGCTGTTGCCGGCGGCGAGGGCGGGCGCGAGCTTCCAACTGGCGATGTCGAGCGGGAAGTTCCAGGGGACGACCGCGCCGACGACGCCGAGCGGGGCGCGGCGCACGAGGGCGAGTTCGCCGGGCGGGGCGGGGGCGACCTCGTCGTAGAGCTTGTCGAGGGCCTCGGCGTACCAGGCGAAGCAGCCGGCGGCGCCGGGTACGTCGGTGCCGTGCGACTCGGTGATGGGCTTGCCCATGTCGAGCGTGTCGCACAGGGCGAGTTCCTCGCTGTGCTCCTCGATGAGCCGGGCGAGGTCGAGCAGGACGCGCTTGCGGGTGGCGGGAGCGGTACGCGACCAGCGGCCGTCCTCGAAGGAGGTGCGGGCGGCGCGTACGGCGTCGTCGATGTCGGCGGCGGAGCCGGAGGCGACCTCGGCGACGGTCTTGCCGGTGGCGGGGTCGACGGTGGCGAAGGTGCGGCCGTCCTGGGCGTCGCGCCAGGTGCCGTCGGTGAACAGGCGGGTGCGGGGCCGGAGTTCGGCGGCGCGCAGACGCCAGTGCGAGTACGTCGTCATGCGGTGGGCCTCGGATGCGTAGGGGGCCGGTCGGACGATCCGTCGCCCGGCCGGATCGCGGCGGGCCGGGGTCGGAGGAGGAGTGCCGCCCGTGCGCGGGGCGGGGCGGTGTCGGCGGCCTCGGTACGGGCCCGTCGACTTCTTTGAGCCGAGATTCAAACAATAGGCGGGCCCGCCGTCAATGCTCTGGGCTAGAACTCCTTGCAGAATCTGCGGCGCGTGGCAGAGAATCGGCGACCATGGGCAAAGTCGGCAGACCACGCAACCAGACGGCACGCAGGCAGGCCCTGGTGACCGCCGCCGGGGAGGCCATCGCCCTGCGCGGCCTCGAAGGGCTCCGCATCAAGGACATCGCGGACGCGGCGGGCGTCTCCCAGGGCTCGGTGCTGTACTACTACCCGGAGCTGGACGACCTCGTCCTGGAGGTCCACCGGGGCGCGGTCGAGAGCTTCCTGACGTCGCGTCAGCACGCGTACGACGAGGCGGGCGCGGGCGATCCCGTGGCGCGGCTGCGGGCGCTGATCGGCAGCGGCCTGCCGGACACGACGCGGGATCCGGTGCACGGACTGCTGTACGAGCTGCACCGGCGCGCGGGACGCAGCCCCGGGCACGCCGAGCTGATGACGTCGCTGTTCGCCCGCGAGGTGGCGCTGTACACGACGGCACTCGAAGTCGGCGCCGCCACGGGCGTGTTCACGCTGGCCGCGGCCGCGCAGGATCTGGCGCACGGCCTGGTCGCCATGGAGGACGGCTACGGCCTGCACATCGTCAGCCGCAACACGTCCCTCACCGGCGACCGGGCCCGCGCCCTGCTCCTGGCCCACGCGCGGGCGGTCACGGGGTGCGGGGAGCTGTAGCGGGCGGGCGACTCATGCGGGGCCCGGGGCTGGGGCCGCTAGACGGCGGGGGCCGGGGCGATGTCGCGGAGGATGTCCATCACGGCCAGGGCGCGGGCCGTCTGCGTCATGTCGCCCCGGGACGCGATCTTGACCTCCAGCGGCGGACCGCCGTCCCGCAGCCGCAGCTCCGCGACCTCGCCGCCGCCGTACGTCTGGCTGGTCGCCGGCCGCTGGTTGAGCACCGAGTAGCCGAGGCCGCGGGCCACCAGCGAGCGGACGGTCTCATAGCTCTGGGTGCGGTAGCGCACGTCGGGGGCCGTTCCGGTGGTGGCGACGAGGGAGTGGAAGTAGTCGCGGCTGTGCGGCAGGTCGAGCAGGACGAGGGGTTCCGCGGACAGCTCGGCCAGCTCCACGCTGTCCCGCCCCGCGAGCGGGTGACCGGCGGCGACGATGACGTACGCGGGCGCCAGCGCGATCGTCTCGGTGCGCAGGTCGGGCTCGGAACTCAGGCCGAGGCCGTAGGTGACGGCGAAGTCGATACGGCCGGCGGCGAGCGCGTCGACGAGCCCGTCGGCCTCCGCCTCCAGGACGTCGATCTCGATGCCGGGATGCCGTGTGGTGCACGCGCTGAACAGCGGCGGCAGATAGTAGGGCGCCAGGGTCACGAAGCACCCGACGGCGACGGGCCCGGTCAGTTCCTCGCCGCCGCCCCTGGCCTCCCGTTCGACCTCGCGGGCCCGCGCGAGGAGGTCCCGCGCCTGCTGCCGCAGCCGCTCCCCCGCGGGCGTCAGTGTCAGGCCCCGGCCGCGCCGCCGGATGAAAAGCTGCACGCGCAGCTCCCGCTCCAGGTTGTAGACGGCGGCGGACACGGCGGACTGCGCGATGTGCAACTGCGCGGACGCCTCCGTCATCGACCCGTGCTCGGCCGCGACGAGGAAGTAGCGGAGCTGTACGAGGGTGAACCCCAGCGGTGACATCATGCGAGACCCTTGCGCGTACGGGACCACGTCCCCGGCGAACCCTTCCGCCCCGACCTTATGCGCCGGTACGCCGCGGACGCCGCCGGGGCCCGCCCGGCGCGGCCCCCGGCGGCTCCGGCTCATCAGACCGCCGCCTCCCGCGCCACCGGCCGCCCGTCCTCCGCAGCGCCGGCCGGCTCCGCGACGTCCTCCGGGCGCAGCAGTGACGTACCGGCCGTCTCCTTGAGGGTGAGCGCGGCGATCAGGCCGGCCAGGGCGGCGGCCATGAGGTACGGGCCGGGGACGAGCGTGCTGCCGGTCGCGTCGATGAGCACCGTCATCAGATACGGCACCGTCCCGGCGAACAGCGCCGCCGTGATGTTGTACGCGACCGACAGTCCGCTCTGCCGGGTCCGCGTCGGGAAGACCTCCGCCGACCAGACCGCGTACGTGCCGAGGATGGCGGCGAGCACCGCGCCGAGCAGCAGCCCGGCGATCCAGGTGCCGACGAGGCCCGTGCGCATCAGCAGGAACGCGGGGGTCGCGCCGGCGAACAGGGCGAGCGTCGCGCCGACGAAGACGGGCTTGCGGCCGACGCGGTCCGAGAGCGCGCCGAACAGTGGCACGAGGGCGAGACCGAGCAGGGAGATCGCGGTGGACAGCAGGGCGGCGCTGTCGGCGGAGTGACCGAGGTGGTCGGTCTCGTAGGTGACGAGGTAGGTGAGGACCGCGTAGAACGGGACGTGCATCGCGGTCATCAGGCCCGCCGCTTGCAGGAGTTGGCGCTTGTGCGAGCGCAGCAGTTCGCGGGCGGGGCTGGCAGGGACGGTGCCGCCGGCCTCCAGCGCGCGGTACTCGGGGGTGTCCTCGATCTTGCCGCGGATGACGAAGCCGACGACGCCGAGCGGGGCGGCGACGAGGAACGGCACGCGCCAGCCCCACGCGGTGAGCTGGGCGTCGTCGAGGCCCGTGGACAGCAGCAGGAAGACGAACGACCCGGCGAGGAAGCCGAGGAGCGAGCCGACCTCCAGCCAGCTCACCCCGAACCCCCGGCGGCGGCGCGGCGCGCTCTCCGCGAGGAAGCTGGCCGCGCTGCCGAACTCGCCGCCCGCCGCGAACCCCTGCACGAGCCGCAGCACCACGAGCAGGACGGGCGCGGCGACGCCGATGGAGTCGTAGCCGGGCAGCAGGCCGATGGTGAGGGTCGCGCCCGACATCAGGAAGATGACGAGGGACAGGGTCCGCTTGCGGCCGATGCGGTCGCCGAGCGGCCCGAGGACGAGCGCGCCGACGGGACGGATGCCGAAGGAGACGGCGAACACGCCGAACACGGCGAGCAGTCCGGTGGTGCGGTCGCCCTCCGGAAAGAAGACGGTGGCGACGGTCCCGGCGAGATAGGCGTAGGCCGCCCAGTCGAACCAGTGGACGAACACGCCGACGGCCCCGGCCGCGACGCTCCTGCGCAGCGCGGCCGGATCGGGGGCCGGGACGGTCGCGGCGGGTGGCGTGGCGCTGCTCGGTGAGGTGGGCATACGCGCCTCCTAGGAGGTGGGTTCAGGGGCTCGGGGGGGTGTGCGGTACCGGGCGGGGCGGAGCGGGTCAGCGCGGTTGCGGGGCGCCCTCGGCGGCGCGGTCGACGCCGGTCCAGGCGAGGGCGGTGGCGCTGTCGAGCAGGGCGCGTTCGGCGGTGCCGCCGACGCAGTACGCGGCGAACTCGTGCTGGTGGTTGGTGGCGGGCAGCGAGCCGATGCCGACGTAGGGGTGGATGGCGGGCACGACCTGGGAGACGTTGCCCATGTCGGTGGAGGCACGGTTCATGCGGGCGGCCTGCCCGGGCGGCGCGAACTCCCGCCCGAGAGCGAGGGCGTTGGCGCGATAGTGCGCGAGGGACCGCTCGTCGGTGCGGAACTCGGCGTACGGCTTGCTCTCGGGCTTGATCACCAGCTCGCACCCGGTGGCGAGCGCGCCCGCCTCGAAGGCCCGCATGACGCGCGGCTCCAACTCGGCCAGCTCCGCGAGGGTTTCGGCCCGTACGTACCAGCGTCCCGAGGTGCGTTCGGGTACGGCGTTCGGCGCGTCGCCGGCGTGGGTGACGACGCCGTGGACGCGGGCGGAGGCGGGCAGGTGCTGGCGCAGCAGGCCGATGGCGACCTGGGCGACGGTGAACGCGTCGGCGGCGTTGACCCCGGCCTCGGGGTAGGCGGCGGCGTGCGCGGAGCGGCCGGTGTAGGAGACGCGGGAGTGGCTGACGGCGAAGGGGCGGGCCTCGGCGACGTCGACGGGCGCGGGGTGCGCCATCATGGCGAGGTCGGCGCCGGTGAACGCGCCGCGCTCCAGCATCTCGATCTTGCCGCCGCCGCCCTCCTCGGCGGGCGTCCCGTACACGTCCACGGTGAGCCCGGCGTCGTCGGCGACGGCCGCGAGACCGAGGGCGGCGCCGACGGAACTCGCGGCGATGAGGTTGTGCCCGCAGGCGTGTCCGAGGCCGGGCAGGGCGTCGTACTCGGCGCACACCGCGATCCGCACCGGCCCGCTGCCGAAGCGGGCGTGGAAGGCGGTGTCGAGGCCCACGTAGGCGGCGGTGACGTCGAATCCGGCGCGGTCGAGCAGTTCGGGGACGGCGGCGGCGGCCCGGTGCTCCTCCCACGCGGTCTCCGGGTCGGCGTGCAACTGCTCGGAGAGGGCGACGAGTTGGTCCGCGTGCCGGTCGACGGCCTTCTTCGCCGCGTCCTTCAGCGCGCTCACCGGTCGTCCCCGGGCACGCCGTACGACGGGGAGGACGCGGGGTCCAGGCCACGCTGCACATAGGCGTCCCGCTGCGGGAGCCAGACGTCCACCAGCTCCCCGAGCCGGTCCACGGGGTCGTCGGCCCAGTCGACGCGCAGGTCGGTGACGCGCCAGCCGACGTCCGCGACGACGGCGAGCCCCGCCGAACGCACGGGCCCTTCCTCGCCGCCCGCGTCGACGGCGGCCCGCAGCGCGGCGAGCAGCCTCTCCTCCACCTCGCCCTCGGCGGCGGCGTACGCGTCGAGCAGGACGCGCGGGATGTGGGTGCCGCTGAGCATGTTCCCGGCGGCGACCGCGCCCTCGGCGGTCTCGGAGGCGTACGTGCCGAGGGTGTGCGGGCCGCTGAAGGCGACGCCGGGACCGGTGCGCCCGAGGACGGTCAACTGGCGGTAGGCGATGGTCTTCTCGGTGTCGGCGGCGCCGGTCACCTCCGCGAGGGCGCGGCGGGCGTCCCCGTACGCGCTCAGTCCGTCGAGGAGGCGGGTGCCGAGGACGGGGTCGGTGATGTTCTGCGAGGTCGCCGCGCCGACACCGGGGCGCAGATGGGTGACGCGGGCGGCGACGGCGGGGCTGGAGGAGCTGGTGGCGACGGCGAACCGGTCGCCGTCGCGGACCACGAGCGAGAACGTCATGCGCGGTCCTCCTCCGGGATGACGGCGACGGCGTCGATCTCGCACAGCCACTCCGGGCGGGCGAGCGCGGAGACGACGAGGCCGGTGGAGATGGGGTGGACGCCCTTGGTCCAGCGGCCGACCGTGCGGTAGACGGCCTCGCGGTAGCGCGGGTCGACGAGGTAGATCGTCAGCTTGACCAGGTGTTCCATGCGGCTGCCCGACTCTTCGAGCAGCATCTTGATGTTGGCCATGGCGCGTTCGGCCTGCGCCTCGGCGTCACCGATGCCGACGGACTCGCTGGTGTCGAGGTCCTGGCCGATCTGTCCGCGTACGTACACGGTGTCGCCGGCGACGACGGCCTGGCACAGATCGTTGTCGAGGTTCTGCTCGGGGTAGGTGTCGCGGGTGTTGAAGGGGCGCACGCGGGTGTGGCCGCCGGCGACGATCGGGGGCTTGGGGCTGGTCATCGGGCGGCTCCTGCGGGCTGGGCGGCGAACGGGCGGGCGCCGGGGGCGGCGGCCTGGCGGTCTGCGCCGGTATCGCTTCCGGCGACGGTGTCGGCGGCGGTGTCGACGGCGGTGTCGGTGTCGTGGGCGAGGTAGCGGCGCCGGGTGGCGATGTGGTCGGCGACGTAGCGGGCGTCGTGCCAGACGCCCCAGATGAAGCTGGAGCCGCGCCGCGACAGCCAGGGCAGGCCGAGGAAGTAGACGCCCGGCTCGCGCGAGACACCGCGGCTGTGGGCGGGGCGGCCGGCGTCGTCGAAGGCGTCGACGTCCAGCCAGCCGTAGTCGGCGGCGTAACCGGTCGCCCAGACGATCGAGGTGACGCCCTCGGCGGCGAGGTCGAGGGTCAGGCGGGGCTCGCGCACGCAGTCCGGGTCGGGCCCGATGCGGTGGGCGTCGGGCTCCTCGGGCAGGTCGAGGCCGTTGCGGGTGACGTAGGCGTCGGCGGCGCGCAGCAGGCCGAGGTACTTCTCGTCGCCCTGGGCGATGTTGGCGCCGAGGTCGGGGGCGAAGCGCAGGACTCCGTCCTCGTACGCGGCGGTCATGCCGACGAGTTCGACGCCGGTGGCGGCGAGGGCGCGGAAGTCGACGGTGTGGCCGCCCCGGGCGCCGCTGACGGCGATGGTGACGTGCTCGGCGCCCTGCGGCGGCGTGGTGGCGTCCCACAGTCCGAGCACGCCGAGCCACCAGCAGAAGTCGCGGCCTCGGTACTGCCGCGGCGGCCGGTCGTGCGGGCCGACGGAGAGGAACACGCGGCGTCCGGAGCGCCGCAGTTCGTCGGCGATCTGCACACCGGACGATCCCGCGCCGACGACGAGGACGGCGCCGTCCGGCAGTTGCGCGGGGTTGCGGTAGCCGCTGGAGTGCAGTTGTACGGGGACCGCGCCCTCGGGCACGACCGGCGGGATCACCGGGCGCTGGAAGGGGCCGGTGGCGGCGACGACGAAACGGGCGTCGAGCGGGCCCGCGGAGGTCTCCACGCGAAAGCCCGGCCGCCCTTCTTTGCGGCGCACGGAGGTGACCTCGACGCCGCAGCGCACGGGGGCGCCGATCTTCTCCGCGTAGGCGGTGAAGTACGCGGCGACCTGCTCCTTGGAGGCGAAGGCGCCGGGGGCGAGACCGGGGAACTCCATCCCGGGGAACCGGTCGTGCCAGGCGGGCCCGTTGGCGACCAGCGAGTCCCAGCGCTCGGAGCGCCAGCGCTCCGCGATGCGGCTGCGTTCCAGGACGACGTGGGCGATGCCCTGGGCGCCGAGGTGCTCGCTCATGGCGATCCCGGCCTGCCCGGCTCCGACCACGACGACGTCGGTCCGCTCGACGGCCCGACCGCCGGCCGGCTCGCCGGACAGGGCGCTGGGCAGGTCGCCGGCCAGATCGCGCGGCACATCGTTCGGCACATCGTTCGGCGCGTCGTTCGGCATGTCGTTCGGCATGTGTGACTCCCCTCGGGCGGCAGGCCGTCCCGGTGTCGCGTCGACCGGGCTGCCGCTGCACGTCATCCTGAGGGCGCCCCAAGATCCTGTCGAACAGATGTTTCCGCTGAGAGCCATCGGATTTCCCGATGCAGACGGCATGCCCGCACCGGCGCGACGGCGCGAACTCCCGCTCCCCTCAGGGACGTTGCCCGGCCCCTCAAGGGCGTTGCCCGGTCGCCACGGGGCACAGGACCGGTACCTCACCGCCCCCGAACCGTGGAGGAGCCCCCATGGACCCTGTCGTCGAGGCCCGAGGCGCCCTGCTCCGCGGACTGCCCTGGTGGGCGGTCCTCCTGCTCGCGCTCGCGCTGATCACGGCAGCGCTCGCCCGGCACCGCCGACGCACATAGGCCCGCCGGACGGCAGAACCGCCCGGCGGGCCTGTATGTGGGGGGGCGTGGCGCGCGTCAGCCCCGGTACGTCTCCAGGAGGCGGAGCCACAGTTCGCTGATCGTGGGGTAGGCCGGGACCGCGTGCCAGAGGCGTTCGACGGGGACCTCGCCCGCGATGGCGATGGTCGCGGCGTGGATGAGTTCGCCGACGCCGGGGCCGACGAACGTGGCGCCGAGGAGCACCTCGCGGTCCAGGTCGACGATCATGCGGGCCCGGCCGGTGTAGCCGTCGGCGTACAGGCTGGCGCCGGCCACGTTCGCCAGGTCGTAGTCGACGGCGCGGACCCGGTGGCCCGCCCGCTCGGCCTCGGCGAGGGTCAGCCCTGCGCTCGCCGCCTCCGGGTCGGTGAAGACGACCTGCGGCACGGCGGCGTGGTCGGCGGTGGCCGCGTGGGCGCCCCAGCGGTCCGTCTCCAGGAGCGGCACCCCGGCCGCGCGCGCGGTGATGGCGGCGCCCGCGATGCGGGCCTGGTACTTGCCCTGGTGGGTGAGGAGCGCGCGGTGGTTGGCGTCGCCGACCGCGTACAGCCAGTCGCTGCCTTCGACGCGCAGCGAGTCGTCGACGTCGAGCCAGGAGCCGGGGCGCAGGCCCACCGTCTCCAGGCCGATGTCGTCGGTGCGCGGGGCGCGGCCGGTGGCGAAGAGGATCTCGTCGGCTTCCAGCGTGGACCCGTCGCCGAGCGTCGCGGTGACCGTGGCGCCCTCGCGCCGGACGGCGGTGACGGAGACGCCCGTACGGATGTCGGCGCCCGCCTCCCGCAGCGCGTCCGCGACCAGCTCACCGGCGAACGGCTCCATGCGCTCCAGGAGGCCGCCGCCCCGGACGAGGACGGTGACCTGGGAGCCGAGGGCCTGCCAGGCGGTCGCCATCTCGGTGGCGACGACTCCGCCGCCGACCACGATCAGCCGGCCGGGTACTTCCTGGGCGCTGGTCGCCTCGCGGCTGGTCCAGGGGCGGGCGTCGGCGAGGCCCGGCAGGTCGGGCAGGGCGGCGCGGGTGCCGGTGCACACGGCGACGGCGTGCCGCGCGGTCAGCGTCGTGACCGTGCCGTCATCGGCGGTGACGGTGACCGTGCGGGGCCCGGCGAGCCGCCCGTGTCCCCGGTACAGGTCCACTCCGATGGAGTCCAGCCAGCCGACCTGGCCGTCGTCCTTCCAGTGCGAGGTGAAGTCGTCACGGTGGGCGAGCACGGCCGGGGCGTCGAGCGGGCCCGCCACGGCCTGGCGCAGTCCGGGCACGCGCCGGGCGTCGGCGCGGGCGATGACCGGCCGCAGGAGCGCCTTGCTGGGCATGCACGCCCAGTAGGAGCACTCGCCGCCGACCAGTTCGCTCTCCACGACCGCCGCGCTCAGACCGCCGGCGCGGGCCCGGTCGGCGACGTTCTCGCCGACCGGGCCCGCGCCGATGACCACTACGTCGTAGGTGTTGGGTTCCGTCATGCGCTCAGTCTTCCAGCGTGTTGGCATGTGTGCGTGCCGAGCGGTTGGGTACGTGCGCGGAATACGTCCGCCATGCGGACGGTTGTGCACAGCGGCATTGCCCCCGACGGCTTCGCCCCACACCCCGGAAGCAGGAAGAGGGAAACAACCATGAGCAGCACCACCGTGGAGCTGACCAAGGAGAACTTCGATCAGACGGTCACGGACAACGACTTCGTGCTGATCGACTTCTGGGCGTCCTGGTGCGGGCCGTGCAAGCAGTTCGCCCCGGTCTACGAGAAGGCGGCCGAGGCCAACCCCGACCTGGTCTTCGGCAAGGTCGACACGGAGGCGCAGCCCGAGCTGGCCGCCGCCTTCGGTATCCAGTCGATCCCGACGCTGATGATCGTGCGTGAGCAGGTCGCCGTCTTCGCGCAGCCCGGCGCGCTCCCCCAGGAGGCGCTGGACGACGTGATCGGCCAGGCCCGCAAGCTCGACATGGACGAGGTCCGCAAGTCGGTCGCCGAGCAGCAGGCCGCCCAGCAGGCCCAGCAGGCCCAGCAGCCGAACGAGGGCTGAGCCCCGCTCACCCCGCCCGCCCGCGCGGCGGGCCCCCGCCCGAGGCGGCCGTCCCTGGACGGCCGCCTCGCCGCGTTCCCGGCCCCGCGCCGGGCAGCTTCCGTACGCCACGGCCGCGCACGCCCGCCGGCCCCGGAAACCGCACCCACCACAGCCGCCCACCCGCCCCGGGGCCGGACCCGCCGTTTCGAGGGGGTGTGCGCCGTGTGCCGCGGCCGGGCCGGGGATCAGGTGGAGTCGCGGGCGACGACGCGCGCGGTCAGCACGTCGCGCCGCACCCGCTCGGTGGTGGCGGGGTCGCGGACCAGGCCGTCGACGAGGTCCGCCAGCTCGTGGCCCGAGGGCAGGCCGATGTGGACCGTGGTGAGGCGGGGCCGCAGCAGCCGCCCGAGCGTCAGGTCGTCGGCGCCGACGACGGCGACGTCACCGGGGACGTCGAGCCCGGCGTCCTGGAGGGCCCGCATCAGCAGCATGGCGTACTCGTCGTTGTACGCGAACACCGCTGACAGCCCCTGCGCGCGGATCCGCCGCACGGCGTCGGCGGCGCCGGTCTCCTCGTAGGAGACGTCGAGCCGGACGGTCTCGGCGCCGGAGGCGGTGACGCCGCGCAGCCGGGGCACGGCGAACACGTCGAGGCCGCGTTCGCGGGGCATGACGACGCCGATCCGGTGGTGGCCCCGGGCGCGCAGGTGGCCGGCGGCGGCCCCGCCGACCTTCGCGTGGTCCATGAGCAGGGTGTGCGCACCGGCCACGGGCTCGGGGCCGAGGGTGAGGACGGCCCGCGCCCCGGACCGCTCCAGGACGGCGACGGCCTCGGGGCCGATGCCACAGGGCGCGAGGACGGCGACGGGCCGCAGCTCGGCCCAGGCACGGGCCGCGTCGGCGCCGCCGGGGCCTGCACCGCCGTACTGCACGACGGTGTAGTCGAGGCGGCTGAGCGCCCCCTGGAGTTCGTTCAGGAACGCGCTGTACAGGGGCCCGGCCGGCGCCTCGGGCGTGGGCAGGAGCACGATCCGGGTGTGGCCGGCGCGCAGGCTGCGGGCGGCGGCGTGCGGCACGTACCCGAGCGCGCGGGCCGCCTCGCGGACACGGCGGCGGGTGGGCTCGCTGATGCGGACGGCACGGGTGTCGTTCAGGACGTAACTGACGGTGGCCCGGGAGACGCCGGCGAGGCGGGCCACGTCCGCGCTGGTGGGCACGGCACCCGGGGCGGGCCGGGCGCCTTCGGTGGCCTCGGGCGGCACGGGCGGTCGCTGCTTCGGTATCTGCGCCATGACTCCCGGCATCTTTCCAGACCGCCCGCGCGGGCCCCACCCCGGGCACCGACGCGGCGCGCGCGGGCGCTAACGTGCGTTCACCGCAAGGGAATTGGAGACCTCATGGCCACCACCGGCACGGCACCCGGACTCGGCGCCGCCGCGCGCGCCCTCGCCGACGGGTCGGTGTCCTCCCGCACCCTCGTCGAGGAGACACTCGCCCGCATCGAGCGCGCCCAGCCCGTACTGAACGCGTTCCGCGTGGTGCGCGGCGAGGCGGCGCTCGCGGAGGCCGACGCGGCGGACCGCAGGCTGGCGGCCGGGGAGCGGCTGCCGCTGCTCGGGGTGCCGGTCGCGGTCAAGGACGACATGGACGTGGCCGGGGAGCCGACGGCGTTCGGCTGCGCGGGCGACTTCCCCGTCAGCGGGGAGGACGCGGAGGCGGTGCGGCGGCTGCGGGCGGCGGGCGCGGTCGTCGTCGGCAAGACGAACACCTGCGAGCTGGGCCAGTGGCCGTTCACCGAGGGGCCCGCGTTCGGCGAGACGCGGAATCCGTGGGCGCCCGCGCACACGCCGGGCGGATCGTCGGGCGGCTCGGCGGCGGCCGTCGCGGCGGGCCTGGTGCCGGCGGCGCTCGGCTCGGACGGCGCGGGCAGCGTGCGCATCCCGGCGGCGTGGACGCATCTGGTCGGCATCAAGCCGCAGCGGGGGCGGATCTCCACGTGGCCGTGGCCGGAGGCGTTCCACGGGATCACCGTCAACGGTCCGCTGGCCCGCACCGTGGCGGACGCGGCGCTGCTGCTCGACGCGGCGAGCGGCCCGCACCCCGGCGATCTGCACCGGCCGGGCGCGATCCGGGCCGCCGACGCGGCGCGGCGCGAGCCGGGGCGGCTGCGGGTCGCGGTGTCGCTGCGGATGCCGTTCACGGCGACGCCGAAGCGGCTCGATCCGCGGATACGGACGCGGGTGCTGGCGCTCGCGGAGCGGGTCGCGGCGCTCGGCCACGACGTGGAGGAGGCCGATCCGCGGTACGGGCCCATCGGCCTGACCTTCGTGCCCCGCGCCACGGCGGGCGTCGCGGACTGGGCGGCGCGGGTGCCCGATCCGGCGCTGCTCGATCCGCGTACCCGGCAGTCCGCGCGGGTCGGCCGGCTGCTCGGCGGGGCGCCGCTGCGGGTGTCCCGGCGGGCCGAGGTGCTGCTGCGGCGGCGGGTGGGTGCCCTCTTCGACCGGTACGACGTGCTGATCACGCCGACGACGGCGACTCCCGCTCCGCGGATCGGGGAGTTGGCGGGGCTGGACGGGTGGCGTACGGATCGGGCGATGATCGCCGCGTGTCCTTACGCGTGGACGTGGAACGTGCTCGGGTGGCCCGGGGTCAACGTCCCCGCCGGTTTCGTGGGTGACGGGCTTCCCGTGGGCGCGCAACTCCTCGGTCCCGCGCACAGCGACCCCCGCCTCATCTCCCTGGCCGCCCACCTGGAATCAACCACCCCTTGGTCAAACTCCCGCCCCCCGACAACCCCATAACCACCTCCTCCCCAACCGCCGGAAAGGGTGGGAGCATGCGCTCAGGCCAGCCCCATAGGGGCGCGGGGAACTGCGCGAGAAGCCCCACCGGGGCTGAACTGGACGTACAACATCAACGCACCCGGCGCTGGGTGCCGCCTTGCCCACCCTGCCGCCCCAGGCGGCAGACTGCCCAAGGCGGCGCGGGGCGCCTGAGAAGTGCCGGGATTGACAGCCCCGTCAGGGGCGCGGGGAACTGCGCGAGCGGCCACGACGAACCCGGCACTCTGGGGCGCTGCCCCAGCCCCCGCTCCTCAAGCGCCGGAGGGCTGGGAGTTGGCGCTCAGGCCAACTCCCTGAGGGCCACGACGAACCCGCAGACGAAGAAATCAGCGCAACACCCGCCACAACCCCGCCTGTTCGAACCCGAGCGCCCACACCGCCACCCCCACAACCCCGTACCGCCGCAACACCGGCACACACGCCGCAACCCCACCCGCATCCTGGTACCAGACAGAATGCCGCTTCCCCCGAGCCACATAAGTGAAGTGCGGGGTGCGAGAATCAGGGTCCAGCCGGTAAGGCCGCCGCACCTTCCGCCGCAGAGCCTCCGCCTCGACGGACGTCACATGCGCGGCCCGCGCACGGCTCCCGACGACCCAGTCCCACCCGTACGCGGGAATCCCCATCACGATCTTCCGCCGGGGAACGAGCGCCGTGGCCCGCTCTAGAATCTCCGCGTACCAGGCCGGCGAGGCCAACGGCCCGGGCGGCCCCTCGGCATGGTGCAGGTTGTACCCCATGATCCGCACCTGATCGGCCGCGGCACCGATCCGCGCGTAGTCCCAGACCCGCCCGGTCGTGGCGGTCTGCGGAGTGACGGTGGCGATACACCGCTTGCGCAGGGCGTGCAGCCGCCCGCACAGCTCCGTGATGAAGTCGGCGTAGGCGGCGCGGACAGCGCGATAGCGGCCGGCCGGGGTCGGCGCGATGGTCTCGTAGTCGATGTCGAGCCCGTCGTACGCGCGGTGCCGTACGAGCGCGACGAGCGCGCGGACGTGCCGGGCGCGCTGGTCACGGCTGGTCAGGATGCGATCCAGTGCCCCCGGCTTGAGCTGTTCCATCACCGTGGGGACGACCTGGACGCCGCGCGCGTGCAGCCCGTCCACGACCCGCCGCTCCCCCGCCCCGGGGAAGCCGGTGACGCGGTCGGCGCCGCGAGTCTGATACCAGAAGGGGCTGACGGTGTGCAGCCGGGCGGAGTGCGCGAGCGCGTGGCGCAGGGCGGCCTCCTGGTTCCAGTAGGGCAGCCAGGCGGAGACCGTGCGACCGGGCCGGGGGCCCGGCGGGGCCTGCGCGGCGTGCGCCGGCGGGTTCGCGGCGAGCGGCGTGACGAGGGCGGCGAGGGCGAGCGCGCAGGAGGCTATGTGTCGGCGTGTCATGTCCCGAGCCTGCGGTCGGCGGCCCGGGCGCGCCGCGCGGGCTGGGCCGTCCAGGTCCCCCTGTGCCCCGTACGAGCGCCTTGGCTAACGTGACCCCCGTGACTGCCTTCACTGACGAACCGACACACGAGCACCCCGGCCGCGACGGCGCCACCGCCACCGTGGAGGCCGACCCGGACCGGGTCGGACCGGTGCGCACGGAGTACGCGCCGGAGCACGACGGCGCCCCTGACCCGGGCGAGATCGTGTGGACCTTCGTGCCGTACGAGGAGAACGACGGGCGCGGCAAGGACCGGCCGGTGCTGGTCGTGGCCCGGGAGCGCGCCGGGACGCTGCTCGCCGTGCAACTGTCCAGCAAGCGGCACGACGACGACCGCGAGTGGGTGGCGCTCGGCTCGGGCCCCTGGGACCGCGAGGGCCGCGAGTCGTGGGTGAACCTCGACCGGGTGCTGCGGGTGCACGAGGCCGGGATGCGGCGGGAGGCGTGCGCGCTGGACAGGGGCCGGTTCACGACGGTCGTGAACCGCCTCCGCGACCGCTACGCCTGGACCTGACCACCGGGGCTGAACTGGCCGCACAACGCACCCGGCACTCCGGGGCTCCGCCCCAGCCCCCGCTCCTCAATCGCCGGAGGGGCTGGGAGTTGACGCGGAGGCCAGCCCCGTAAGGGGCGCGGGGAACTGCGCGACCGGCCACGACGAAAGCCGAGGCCCCCCACCGGCCGGAGCCGACCTCCCCGGGGTCACAGGAAACCGCGCGCTCAGCGAGACGCACCGGCCCCGAGCTGACTCAACTCCCGCTCGAACGCGGCCAGCGTCACCCCCCGCCGGTCGAGAACCGCGAAGACGACCTCGTCGAAGCACCCCCGGAAGCGCCCGCCCAGCAGGGCACGAAAGGCGCCGGCGACCTGCGCGGGGTCGTTGCGGAAGACACCGCACCCCCAGGCGCCGAGGACGAGCCGCCCGTACCCTTCGGCGACCGCGACCTCCAGAACGCGGGCCGCGCGGGAGGCGAGGGCGGGTCCGATCTCGGCCACGCGCTCGGGCGAACGGGCCGCGATCACCCCGGCGTTCGGCGCGGGCGAGGTCAGGAAGCCCACGGTGAACGGCTCGTCGAGCAGCCGCCCCGCGTCGTCGCGGAAGACGGGGACGCCGGGCGCGTGGATGACGCGGTCGGTGTAGAAGGCGTCCCGGTGGGCGCGGTGGTGGGCGTAGTACTCCGGGGCGCGCAGCAGGCACGTGTACAGCGCGGAGGAGCGGCAGAGGGCCTCTTCCTGGGCCTGCGCCCCGTTGAGGAAGCCACCGCCGGCGTTGCGGGCCGAGGCGAAGTTCAGTACGGCCACGGGCTCCGGCGCCGCGTCCGTCATGCGGCGGGCCGCTTCGAGGCTGCTCTCGCCGGTGACCTGGACGGCTGTCGGCGCGGGCCGCGCGGGGGCGGCGGGCACCGGTACCGGCTCCGGGCCGTACAGCCGCGTACCCTCCCGGGCGCGCTCGACGGCGTCACGGAGCGTGACCGTAAGGCCGTCGTCGAGGCGGTACTCCCCCGCGTCGACGATCTCCCGCGTCTCGCGCGCGATGGCGCGCAGCCGGCTGCTCATCGGTGTGCCTCCGGCCTGTTCCCCGTCTTGTCCATGAACCCATCGTGTGTGGACGGTGACAAGCGGGGCAACGGAATTTCGCGCTCTTGTGCGCACGCGCGGGACGGTCTTGGCTGGGACGGGCGCCGCTCGCGGGCGGCGCCCGGACCGGTCGAATCGACGGCATGGTCCTCTTTGGGGACCATGGGAGGCATGAGAACCAGGAGGTTCTTGGCATGAGCGAGGCAGACTGTTCGCCCCTCGGTGAGCTGGTCACCGAGGCCGAGGTGGAGGCCCTGGTCCAGGGCATCTGCTTCAAGACCGGGCCGCCGCGCACGGTCGGCGTGGAACTGGAGTGGATCGTTCACGAGCCGCGCAGGCCGCGCCTGACGCTGCCCCCGGAACGGCTGGACGCCGCCTATGTGGCGCTGCGCGCGCTGCCGCTGCGGTCGGCGCTGACCGTGGAGCCGGGCGGCCAGTTGGAACTGAGTTCCGCGCCGGCCGCCTCACTGGCGGCGTGTGTCGCGGACATGCGGGCCGACCTCGCCGCCGTACGGGCGTCGCTTCTCGGCCACGGGCTCGTCCTGTCCGGCCTGGGCACCGATCCGTGGCGGCCGCCGCGCCGGGTGCTGCGCCAGCCCCGGTACGACGCGATGGAGGCCGCGCTGGACCGCGCGGGACCGGCCGGGCGGGGCATGATGTGCTCGTCGGCGTCCGTGCAGGTGTGCCTGGACGCGGGGCACGAGGAGCCTGGCCCGCGCGGGCACCGCAGACGCTGGGTGCTCTCCCATCTCCTGGGCGCGGTGCTGGTCGCCGCGTTCGCCAACTCCCCGATGCTGACGGGCCGTTCGACAGGATGGCGGTCCACGCGGCAGATGCTGTGGGACCGCATCGAGGGCAGCCGCTCGGACGCACCCCGGATCACGGACGAGCCCCGTTCGGCGTGGGCGCGGCACGTCCTGGACGCGGGCGTGATGTGTGTGCGCGAGGACGGCGAGGGGCCGTGGCAGGTGCCGGACGGGCTCACGTTCCGGCAGTGGGTACGCGGCCGGGTTCCGCGCCCGCCGACCCGCGCGGACCTCGACTACCACCTGACCACGCTGTTCCCGCCGGTGCGGCCGCGCGGCCATCTGGAGCTGCGCATGATCGACGCGCAGCCCGGTGACGACGGCTGGCTGGTGCCGCTGGCGGTGACGACGGCCCTGTTCGACGACGCGCAGGCCGCCGAGACCGCCTACCGCGCGGTGAAGCCGCTCGCCGAGCGGGCCGGTGCCGCGCCCGCGCCGCACAACCCGCTGTGGCGGGACGCGGCCCGTCTCGCGCTGACCGACCCGGAGCTGCGGGAGGCGGCGACGGCCTGCTTCGCGGCGGCGCTCGAAGCGCTGCCGCGGCTCGGCGCGGGCCCGGACGTGTGCCGTGCCGTCGCGGAGTACACGCACCGCTATGTCCTGCGGGGCCGCTGCCCCGCCGACGACGTACTGGACCGGCTGCCCGGCTCCGCGCAGGGCGGCCCCGCATCGGGGAGGACCGTGCGCTCATGACCGTCGAGGAGAACGTGACCTGGGACCCGTCGGCGCTGCGGGAGCGCGCGGCGCTGGCGCTCGATGCGGCGCGGCGGCGGACGACCCTGCTGACGAGCTGCGTCGAGGTGCCTGAACTGACCGCGCAGCACTCGCCGTTGATGTCACCGCTGGTGTGGGACCTCGCGCACATCGGCAACCAGGAGGAGCAGTGGCTGCTGCGGGCGGTCGCGGGCCGGGAGGCGATGCGGCCCGAGATCGACCCGCTGTACGACGCGTTCGAGCATCCGCGTTCCGAGCGGCCGAGCCTGCCGCTGCTCGCGCCGGACGAGGCGCGCGGGTACGCGGCGCAGGTGCGGGGGCGGGCGCTCGACGTGCTGGAGCGGGCGTCGTTCGACGCGGAGGGCCCGGACCGGCTGACCCGCTCCGGGTTCGCGTTCGGGATGATCGCCCAGCATGAACAGCAGCACGACGAGACGATGCTGATCACCCATCAGCTCCGCAAGGGTCCGGCGGCGCTCACCGCCCCGGACCCGGCCCCGCCGTCCGGCCCGTACGAGGGTCCGGCCGAAGTGCTCGTGCCCGGAGGCCCGTTCACCATGGGCACGAGCGCCGAGCCGTGGGCGCTGGACAACGAACGGCCCGCCCACACCCGGCTCGTCCCGGCGTTCCACATCGACGCGACCCCGGTGACGAACGCCGCGTACGAGGAGTTCATCGCGGACGGCGGCTACCGCCAGGAGCGCTGGTGGGCACCGGCGGGGTGGGCGATGGTCCGCGAACACGACCTGGAGGCACCGCTGTTCTGGCGCCGGGAGGGCGGCCGGTGGGTGCGCCGCAGGTTCGGGGTGACGGAGGCGGTGCCGCCCGACGAGCCGGTCCTGCACGTGAGCTGGTACGAGGCCGACGCGTACGCCCGCTGGGCGGGGCGGCGGCTGCCGACGGAGGAGGAGTGGGAGAAGGCGGCCCGCTTCGACCCGGCGACGGGCCGCTCCCGCCGCTACCCGTGGGGCGACGCCGACCCGACGCCCGACCACGCGAACCTTGGCCAGCGCCATCTGCGTCCGGCACCCGCCGGGAGCTATCCGCTCGGCGCGTCGCCGCTCGGCGTACGGCAGTTGATCGGTGACGTGTGGGAGTGGACGGCGAGCGACTTCCTGCCGTACCCGGGGTTCGTGGCCTACCCGTACCGGGAGTACTCGGAGGTGTTCTTCGGGCCGGACCACAAGGTGCTGCGGGGCGGTTCGTTCGCCGTGGACCCGATCGCCTGCCGGGGCACGTTCCGCAACTGGGACTATCCGGTCCGGCGGCAGATCTTCGCCGGGTTCCGCACCGCGCGCGACGCCCACCCGCAGGAGGCGCCCTGATGTGCCGTCACCTCGCTTATCTGGGCCCGCCCGTTCCGCTCGGCGAGATCGTCGACGGGCCCGCGCACAGTCTGCTGCGCCAGTCCTGGGAGCCGCGCAGGCAGCGCCACGGCACCGTCAACGCCGACGGCTTCGGTGTCGGCTGGTACGCCGAGGGCGATCCGGTGCCCGCCCGCTACCGGCGGGCCGTGCCGATCTGGGGCGACGAGACATACCCGGACCTGGCCCGCGTGGTGCGCTCGGGCGCGGTGCTCGCCGCCGTCCGGGACGCCACGCTGGCGGGCGCCGACGGGCAGGCGGCGGCAGCGCCGTACGCGAGCGGCCCCTGGCTGTTCAGCCACAACGGCGCGGTCCCCGGCTGGCCGCGCTCGCTGGCGCCGCTCACCACGACGCTGCCGGCGACCGAGCTGCTGTCCCTGGAGGCGCGGTGCGACGCCGCGTTCCTGTGGGCGCTGGTGCTGTACCGGCTGCGCGCGGGCGACGAGCCGCCGCAGGCCCTCGCCGACACCGTCCGCGAGGTCGCCGAGGCGGCGCCCCGCGCGCGGCTCAACTTCCTTGTCACCGACGGCGCGACGATCGCCGCGACCGCTTGGGGAGACACCCTGTGGTATCTCACCGGGCCCGGCGACCGCACGGTCGTCGCCTCCGAACCGTACGACGACGATCCGCGCTGGATCGAGGTCCCGGACCGCACCCTGCTCGCCGCGACCCGCACCGACGTCCTGCTGACCCCGCTCAAGGAGCCGTCTGCGTGAGCCAGTTGCCCCCTTTCGACGTGACCCGCACCCTGCCCGAGGACGCGACGGGCGCCGCGCTGCGCGCCGACGTCCTGCACGGCCTGACCCGTAGCCCCAAGTCGCTGCCGCCCAAGTGGTTCTACGACGCGCGCGGCAGCGAACTGTTCGACGAGATCACCCGCCTCCCCGAGTACTACCCGACGCGGGCCGAGCGCGAGATCCTCATCGCGCGCGCCTCGGAGATCGCCGAGGCGACCGGCGCCGCGACCCTGGTCGAGCTGGGGTCCGGCTCGTCCGACAAGACCCGGCACCTGCTCGACGCCCTGCCCTGGCTGCGGGCGTACGTGCCCGTGGACGTGAGCGAGTCCGCGCTGCGCGGCGCCGCCCGCACGCTGCTCGACGAGGGGCGCTCGCTCGCCATCCACGCCCTGGTCGCCGACTTCACCCGGGCGGTCGAGCTGCCGCCGACGCCGGGGCCGCGCCTGGTGGCGTTCCTCGGCGGCACCATCGGCAACCTGCTGCCCGCCGAACGGGCCGCGTTCCTCACCTCCGTACGCGGACTGCTGCGGCCCGGCGACTTCTTCCTGCTGGGCACGGACCTCGTGAAGAGCGAGGAGGTGCTGGTCGCCGCGTACGACGACGCGGCGGGGGTGACGGCCGCGTTCGACAAGAACGTCTTGGCTGTCGTCAACCGCGAGCTGGGCGCCGACTTCGACGTCGACGCGTTCGAGCACGTGGCGCTCTGGGACGCGGAGCGGGAGTGGATCGAGATGCGGCTGCGATCCACGGCCGCGCAGACCGTGAAGATCCCGGCGCTCGGCCTCGCCGTGGAGTTCGCGGCGGGCGAGGAACTGCGCACGGAGGTGTCGGCGAAGTTCCGCAGGGAGCGCGTCGCCGCCGAACTGCTCGCGGCCGGGCTTGAGTTGGCCGAGTGGTGGACGGACGGCGAGGAGCGGTTCGCCCTGTCACTGAGCCGGGTCGCCGCCGACTGACCGGGCGGCCGTGCGGGTCACTCGCCGCTCTCGTCGAGGCGGCGGGTGATCTCGCGGGACGCCTTCTTCGCCTCGGTCGCGGCGTCCGCGCCGTTCAGCACCCGGGACATGTACGCCTTGATGGGGTTGTCGGCGGACTCGACGGACGCCCACAGCGGGGACGCGGGCGTGGCCTTGCCGTGGGCGGCGCCGACGGCCATCGCGGCGACCCCGGGCTCCCCGGCGACCGCGCCCGCGAGGGTCGTCTTGTTGGGGACGTAGTTCATGGTGCGGGCCAGTTCGGTGTTCCAGCGGCGCCCCGCCAGGGCCTTGACGACGGCGACGGCGCCCGCGCGGTCGGCGGTGTTGGCGGGGACGACGAGGTCGGAGCCGCCGGTGAAGACCGCCCCGGCTCGGCCCGCGCGCTTGCCGGGGATGGGGAAGTACCCGAGCTTGCCCTTGAGTCCGGGGTTCTTCTCCAGGATGCGCTGGGCGGCGCCCGGCACGGAGATGATCTGCGCGATGTCACCGCCCGCGAACTGCTCGGTCTGCGGCGGGTGTTCCTCGTCGGCGTTCTTCGGCCCGTCGCCGAGCGCCTGGAGGCGGGCGTAGAACTCCATGCCGCGCAGGGCGGCGGGCGTGTCGAGGGCGCCGGTCCACACGCCGGTCGCCTCGCGGGCGAGCTCGCCGCCCTCGTCCCAGACGAACCCGGACAGCGTGTACCAGTCCTGGCCGGCGAGGTAGATGCCCTGCGTGGAGCCGGTGTTGAGGCGGCGCGTCAGCTCCAGCCAGTCGTCGCGGGTGGCGGGCGGCTTGCGGACGCCGGCACGCCGGAAGAGGTACTTGTTGTAGATGACGACGCGGTTGGCGGCGTACCAGGGGATGCCGTACTGGCGGGACTTGGCGACGCCGGGCTCGGCGAGACCGGGCAGCCAGTCGTCCATGCCGAGGTCGCGGGCGGACTCCAGGGACAGATCGAGCAGCCCGCCGCCGTCGATGTACTGCGGTACCTGCGTGTTGCCGACCTCGATGACGTCCGGGGTACCGGCCTTGGCCCGCTTGAGGGCGAGCGCCTTGGTGACCTTCTCGCCGATGCCGGTCCACTCCTGGATACGGATGTCGAGCGTGAGGCCGCTGTTGTCCGCCTCGAAGCGCTCGGTGAACCTCTTCAGGAACGCGTCGGACGCGCTGCCCCGCATCAGCCACACGGTGACGGTCCGCGTCCGGGGCGCGTCACCGCCCGGGAGCAGCCCGCACGCGGTGAGCGGAGCGCCCGCGACGAGGAGGGAACCGAGGGCCAGCACGGATCGACGGGTTCTCACGGGGGTCACTTTCTGCCTGCGGACAGGGAGGGTCGGCCCGACGTGGGGGAAGCGCACGGCGCGTACGGGTGTGCTCGGATTTTGGTATGTACCAATACCCCGGTCAAGGGTTACCGGAAGTTCACCTCCCCGCGAACACCGGCACACTCCCCTCTCGCGCAACGGTGGCGCCGCCCGGCGGCCTGGGGCACGGTGGAGGCATGTCGAATCACACGTACCGCGTCACGGAGATCGTGGGCACGTCCCACGAGGGTGTCGACCAGGCGATCCGCAACGGCGTCAAGCGCGCCTCGCAGACCCTGCGCAACCTCGACTGGTTCGAGGTCACGCAGGTCAGGGGCCAGATCGTGGACGGCGAAGTCGAGCACTACCAGGTCGGCCTGAAGGTCGGCTTCCGCCTGGACGACGACACCGCGTCCTGACGGCGACACCCCGTCCTGACGGCGCTCACCGTCCCCCGATCGCGCCGGGCCGGGCCGCTCAGGTCCGGCCCTCTCGTTCCTGCGCGTCTCTGAGCGGCGCGGACTGCGGCGCCCACGTCGCCCGTACGACCGGGTAGCCGGCGCTCTCCGCGTCCTCGCAGACCAGGGGGTCGTCGTCCACGAAGAGGCGCAGGTCGCGGCCGCGGGTGAGGCGGCGCAGCAGGTCCAGTTTCGTGCGGCGGGCGGGCCTGCGGTCGTGGTCGCGGCGCATGTGCAGCTCGCCCGGCGGCAGTCCGTGCGCGGCGAGCCAGGTCTCGGTGTCGGCGCGGCAGCGCTCGGGGCGGCCCGTCAGATACACGATCTCGCACTCCTCGGCGCTGCGTCGGGCGAGCGTGACGCCCTCGTCGAGCGGCGGGTCGTGCGGGGCGGCGGCGAAGAACGCGTCCCAGTCGCGTGGCCTGCGCTCGAGAAAGCGCCGGCGGTGGCCGGTGTCGGCGAGCGTGCCGTCGAGGTCGAAGACGGCCAGCGGGCGTGCGTCGGGGGGCATGGGCGCCAGCCTAAGGTCGTACGGGGGCGCCCGCGCGGGAATCCTGACGCGCCCAGGGCGTTGGAACGGACGTGAGCACCGTGATCGAGTCGACCCGTTTCTCCGTCCTGGACCGCTCCCGCACCCGCGAGGGGCATTCCGCCGCCGACGCGCTGCGCGACACGGTCGCGCTCGCCCAGGACCTGGAGCGGCTGGGGTACGCGCGGGTGTGGGTCTCCGAGCACCATGGCGTGCCAGGCGTCGCCGGTTCCGCGCCGACCGTCCTCGCGGCCGCCGTCGCCGCCGCGACCCGCCGCATCCGGGTGGGCACGGGCGGGGTGATGCTGCCCAACCACCAGCCGCTGGTGGTGGCCGAGCAGTTCGGGGTGCTCGAAGCGCTGTTCCCGGGCAGGATCGACATGGGTCTCGGGCGTTCGGTGGGGTTCACGGACGGGGTGCGCAGGGCGCTGGGCCGGGGCAAGGACGACGCCGACGACTTCGCGGGGCAGGTCGCCGAACTCCTCGCGTTCTTCGTCGGCACGTCCGCGACCCGTGTCCACGCGCGCCCGTCGGAGGGGCTGCGCGTGCCGCCGTTCGTGCTGGCGATGGGCGAGGGCGCCACGATCGCCGCCGAGGCGGGCCTGCCCCTGGTGATCGGCGACTTCCGCTCCCGGGAGCGGATGCTGCGCGGCATCGAGCGTTACCGCGAACTGTTCCGCCCCTCGGCGTGGGCGCCGGAGCCGTACGTGGTGATCTCCGGGACCGTCGCGGTGGCCGGCAGCGAGCCGGAGGCCCGCCGGCTGCTCGTGCCCGAGGCGTGGTCGGGGGCGTACAGCCGCACCCACGGGACGTTCCCGCCGCTGCCGCCCGCCGAGCGCGTGGCGGCGCTGGAGATGACCGCGAAGGAGCGCGAGCTGTACGAGTCCGGGCTGCGCGGGCACGTCGTGGGCACCGAGGAGCAGGTCGCGGGCGGGCTGGAGACGCTCATCAAGGAGAGCGGCGCCCAGGAGGTGCTGGTCACGACCAGTACGTACGACCGTGAGGGCCTGCTGGAGTCCTACCGCAGACTGGCCCGGCTCGCGCGCCTGACCCCAGCCTAGGATGGTGGGGTTTGGTCGCTTTTCCTCACCCGAGAGGGAGCGTCGTCCGGTCGTGACCGCGCGGCGCGCGACCGTCCCGTACGCCGTCGATCTGGAGCGTCACCGATGTCCGAGCCGTCCTCGCCTGGCCCCCACGCCCCGCTGCCGCCCGCGCACGACGGGTTCGTGCGGGTGCGCGGCGCCCGTGAGCACAATCTGCGCGGGGTCGACGTGGACATCCCGCGCGATGTGCTCGCCGTGTTCACGGGCGTGTCCGGCTCGGGCAAGTCGTCGCTGGCGTTCGGCACGATCTACGCGGAGGCGCAGCGCCGGTACTTCGAGTCGGTCGCCCCGTACGCGCGGCGGCTGATCCATCAGGTGGGGGCGCCGGAGGTCGGAGAGATCAGCGGGCTGCCGCCGGCGGTGTCGCTCCAGCAGAGCCGGTCGGCGCCGACGTCCCGGTCGTCGGTGGGCACGGTGACGACGCTGTCGAACTCGCTGCGGATGCTGTTCTCGCGGGCGGGCGACTACCCGGAGGGCGCCGAGCGGCTGGACTCCGACGCGTTCTCGCCGAACACGGCGGCCGGGGCGTGCCCGCACTGCCAAGGACTCGGGCAGGTGCACCGCACGACGGAGGAGCTGCTGGTCCCCGACCCGTCGCTGTCGATCCGCGACGGCGCCATCGCGGCGTGGCCCGGCGCGTGGCAGGGCAAGAACCTGCGGGACGTCCTCGACACGCTCGGCTACGACGTGGACCGGCCCTGGCGGGAGCTGGCGCGGGCGGACCGGGAGTGGATCCTGTTCACCGACGAGCAGCCGGTCGTCACCGTGCATCCGGTGCGGGAGGCGGGCCGTATCCAACGCCCGTACCAGGGCACGTACATGAGCGCGAACCGGTATGTGCTGAAGACGTTCGCGGACTCCAAGAGCCAGACGCTGCGGGCGAAGGCGGAGCGGTTCCTGCGCAGCGAGCCGTGCCCGGTGTGCGGCGGGGCGCGGCTGCGGGCGGAGTCGCTGGCCGTCACGTTCGCGGGCCGCACCATCGCGGAGCTGGCCCGGCTGCCGCTCGCGGAGCTGGACGCGCTGCTCGACGCACCGGACCAGAGCGCGACGGCGCGGGCGCTGACCGACGACCTGCGGGCGCGGATCGGCACGGTCGCCGAACTCGGGCTCAGCTATCTGAGCCTGGACCGCGCGACCCCGACACTGTCGGCCGGTGAGCTGCAACGCCTGCGCCTGGCCACGCAGTTGCGCTCCGGCCTGTTCGGCGTGGTGTACGTGCTGGACGAGCCGTCGGCGGGGCTGCATCCGGCGGACACGGAGTCGCTGCTGACGGTGCTTGAGCGGCTGAAGGCGGCGGGGAACTCGGTGTTCGTGGTCGAGCACCATCTCGACGTGGTGCGGCGCGCGGACTGGCTCGTGGACGTCGGCCCGCTGGCCGGTGAGCACGGCGGGCGGGTGCTGCACAGCGGGCCGGTGGACGGGCTGCGGGGCGTCCCGGAGTCGGCGACGGGCCGGTTCCTGTTCGCCGACGGTCCGATGACGCAGCGTCAGGCGCGGGAGCCGCGGGGCTGGTTGAAGGTGGGGCCGGTGACGCGGCACAACCTGCGCGGGGTGAGCGCCGAGGTGCCGCTCGGCGCGTTCACCGCCGTCACGGGTGTCTCCGGGTCCGGCAAGTCGACCCTCATCGGGGAGATCACCGAGGACCTTGAGGGCGTGGGGCGCCTCGTGGTCGTCGACCAGAAGCCCATCGGCCGCACCCCGCGCTCCAACCTCGCCACGTACACCGGCCTGTTCGACGTCGTGCGCAAGCTGTACGCGGGCACCGACGCGGCGAAGGAGCGCGGGTACGGGGTCGGGCGGTTCTCGTTCAACGTGGCGGGCGGGCGCTGCGAGACCTGCCAGGGCGAGGGCTTCGTCAGCGTCGAACTCCTCTTCCTGCCCTCCACGTACGCGCCCTGCCCGGACTGCGGCGGCGCCCGCTACAACCCGGCGACGCTCGAAGTGACGTACCACGGGCGCAGCATCGCGCAGGTCCTCGATCTGACGGTGGAGGCGGCGGCGGAGTTCTTCGCTGCGTCCGGCGACGACGCGGCGCGCCCGGTGCTGCGCAGCCTGCGCACGCTGCTCGACGTGGGGCTCGGCTATCTGCGGCTCGGCCAGCCGGCGACCGAGCTGTCCGGCGGCGAGGCCCAACGCATCAAGCTGGCCAGCGAGTTGCAGCGGGTGCGGCGCGGAGACACCCTGTACCTCCTCGACGAGCCGACGACCGGGCTGCACCCCGCCGACGTGGAGGTGCTGCTGCGCCAACTGCACGGCCTGGTCGACGCGGGCCAGTCCGTGGTCGTCGTCGAGCACGACATGACGGTGGTCGCGGGCGCCGACTGGGTGATCGACATGGGGCCCGGCGGCGGTGACGAGGGCGGCCGGGTCGTCGCGGCGGGCCCGCCCGAGGCGGTGGCCGCCGACCCGGCCAGCCGGACGGCGCCCTATCTGCGACGCGTCATGACCGGCTGACGGGCGTCATGGCCGGCTGAACGCTGTCACGACTGACTGACCGGCGCGGTGTCCTGGCCCGTCGCGCGCAGCCGGCCCTTGGCGAGCTTGCCGGTCGGGGTGCGGGGCAGCGCGTCCACGAACACGACCTCCCGGGGCACCTTGTACCCGGCGATGCGTTCGCGTACGTGGGCGAGGAGGCGGGCGGCGAGTCCGGGGCCGGGCGTCGCGTGCTCGGCTGCCTGGACGACGGCCCGTACCCGCTCCCCCATCTCCTCGTCGGGCACACCGACGACCGCGACGTCGGTGACGTCCGGGTGGAGGACGAGGCAGTCCTCGATCTCCTGCGGGTAGATGTTCACGCCGCCGGAGATCACGGTGAAGGCGAGCCGGTCGGTGAGGTACAGATAGCCGTCCGCGTCGAGGTGCCCGATGTCGCCGGTCGTCGTCCAGTGCGGGTGCACGGGGTGCTGGGCCTCGCGGGTGCGGCCGTCGTCGCGGTGGTAGCGGAAGGGGAGTTCGTCGCGCTCGAAGTAGACGACGCCGGTCTCCCCCGGGCCGAGCACCTTGCCCGCGTCGTCACAGATCCGCACCTCGCCGAGCAGACCGCCACGCCCGACGCTGCCGGGCTTCGCCAGCCACTCCTCGGGGCCGATGAACGTGATGCCGTTGGCCTCCGTCGACGCGTAGTACTCGTACAGGACGGGCCCCCACCACTCCATCATCCGCCGCTTGACCTCGATCGGGCAGGGCGCGGCGGCGTGGATGGCGACCTTCAGGGACGACACGTCGTAGGCGGCGCGCTCCCGCTCGGGCAGCTTCAGCATCCGTACGAACATGGTCGGCACCCATTGGCTGTGCGTCACGCGATGGCGTTCGATCGCGGCGAGCGCGCCGCGCGCGTCGAAGGCGTCCATGAGGACGACGCGCCCGCCGCACGCGAGGACCGTCCCGCAGAACCGCAGCGGCGCCGCATGGTAGAGCGGCGCGGGGCTGAGATACACGGTGTCCTCGTCGAAGCCGTACATGGGCTGGAACAGGAGCTGGTACGTGGACGGGTCCGTGCGGATGTCGCCCTCGGGCAGCGTCGGCTCGATGCCCTTGGGCCGGCCCGTGGTCCCCGACGAGTACAGCATGTCGGCGCCGCGCGGCTGCACGTCGGGCGGTACGGGACTGGCGGCGGCCAGCGCATCGGCGTAACCGCCGTCGTCGAACCGCAGCACATGCCCCACCTCCGGCACCGCCCGCGCCACTTGTTCCCCGAGCCCGCCGAGCGCCCCCGACACGATGAGCGCGCGGGCCCCGCAGTCCCGCACGATGTACGCGGCCTCGTCGGCGGTCAGATGATGGTTGACGGCGGTGAGATACAGCCCCGAGCGCAGCGCCGCCCAGTACACCTCGAACACGCGCGGGTCGTTGTCGGCGAGCAGCGCCAGATGATCCCCTCTGCGCAGCCCCACGCCCCGCAGATGAGCGGCGAGCCGCACGGAGTTCTCCTCCAGCGCGCCATACGTGAGTCGGGTGGAGCCGTCAGCGCTGACGACGGCCGTCCTGACGGGGTCGTACGCTCCCGGATACATGCGGGGACGGTACTGCGCACCCCCCGCGCCGCGTCAGGGGGCGTCACAGAAGTTCTGGAACGGGCGGCGCTCATGCCTGGATGCGATGACGGGACCGGGGGTTTGAGCACCACTCCCGGTCCCGCCCACCCCGCGCTGTTCGCGGGACGTCTCTTGGTGAGGGGCCCTCAACGAGCCCTCAGCGCGCCCTCAGCGGGCGACCTTGCGGTTGGCGCGGAGCCACTCCTTGTTCATGCTGGTGATGGAGAACAGGGGGATGCCCTTGGGGCAGGCGGTGGCGCATTCGCCGGCGAGGGTGCAGCCGCCGAAGCCCTCCTCGTCCATCTGCGCGACCATGTCGAGGACGCGGGTCTCGCGCTCGGGGGCGCCCTGCGGCAGCACGTTGAGGTGGTTGACCTTCGCGGACGTGAACAGCATGGCCGCGCCGTTGGGGCAGGCGGCGACGCACGCGCCGCAGCCGATGCACTCGGCGTGCTCGAACGCGAAGTCGGCGTCGGCCTTCGGCACCGGCGCGGCGTGCGCCTCCGGGGCCGCGCCGGTGGGGGCGGTGACGTAGCCGCCCGCCTGGATGATGCGGTCGAAGGCGGAGCGGTCGACGACGAGGTCCTTCACGACCGGGAACGCGGCGGCGCGCCACGGCTCGATGTCGATCGTGTCGCCGTCCTGGAAGGACCGCATGTGGAGCTGGCAGGTCGTGGTGCGTTCGGGGCCGTGCGCGTCGCCGTTGATGACGAGCGAGCAGGCACCGCAGATGCCCTCGCGGCAGTCGTGGTCGAAGGCGACGGGGTCCTCGCCCTTGAGGATGAGTTCCTCGTTGAGGGTGTCGAGCATCTCCAGGAACGACATGTCCTTCGAGATGCCGTCCACCTCGTACGTGGACATGGCGCCGTCGGCGTCGGCGTTCTTCTGGCGCCAGACGCGCAGGGTGAGCTTCATGCGTAGCTCCGCTGGGTGGGGTGGACGTACTCGAAGACGAGGTCTTCCTTGTGCAGGGCGGGCGCGGTGCCGGTGCCGGTGAACTCCCAGGCGGCGGCGTAGGAGAACTCCTCGTCGCGGCGCGCGGCCTCGCCGTCGGGGGTCTGCGACTCCTCGCGGAAGTGACCGCCGCAGGACTCGGCGCGGTGCAGCGCGTCGAGGCACATCAGCTCGGCCAGCTCCAGGTAGTCGACGATCCGGTTGGCCTTCTCCAGCGACTGGTTGAACTCCTCGCCGGTGCCGGGGACCTTGATGCGCCGCCAGAACTCCTCGCGGATCCGCGGGATGCGCTCCAGGGCGGTGCGCAGACCCTCGTCGCTGCGGGCCATGCCGCAGAACTCCCACATGAGTTCGCCGAGTTCACGGTGGAAGGAGTCGGGGGTGCGGTCGCCGTCGACGGCGAGCAGCAGGTTGAGCCGGTCCTCGGTCTCCGCGAGGACCTCCTGCACGACGGGGTGGCCGTCGTCGACCGGCTCCTCGTGGGGGTTGCGGGCGAGGTAGTCGTTGATGGTGGCGGGCAGCACGAAGTAGCCGTCGGCGAGGCCCTGCATGAGCGCGGAGGCGCCGAGCCGGTTCGCGCCGTGGTCGGAGAAGTTGGCCTCGCCGACGGCGAACAGGCCGGGGATCGTGGTCTGGAGGTCGTAGTCGACCCACAGGCCGCCCATCGTGTAGTGCACGGCGGGGTAGATCCGCATGGGGACCTCGTAGGGGTCCTCGTCGGTGATCCGCTGGTACATGTCGAAGAGGTTGCCGTACTTGGCTTCGACGGCCTTCCTGCCCATGCGGGCGATGGCGTCGGCGAAGTCCAGGTAGACGCCCTGTCCGCCGGGGCCCACTCCCCTGCCCTCGTCGCAGACGTTCTTCGCGGCGCGGGAGGCGATGTCGCGCGGTACGAGGTTGCCGAAGGAGGGGTAGATGCGCTCCAGGTAGTAGTCGCGCTCGTCCTCGGGGATGCGGTTCGGGGGCCGGTCGTCGCCCTTGGCCTTCGGCACCCAGATCCGTCCGTCGTTGCGCAGCGACTCGCTCATCAGCGTCAGCTTGGACTGGTGGTCGCCGGTGCGCGGGATGCAGGTGGGGTGGATCTGCGTGAAGCAGGGGTTGGCGAAGTAGGCGCCGCGCCTGTGGGCCCGCCAGATCGCGGTCGCGTTGGAGTTCATCGCGTTGGTCGACAGGTAGAAGACGTTGCCGTAGCCGCCGGAGGCGAGGACGACGGCGTCCGCGAAGTACGTGTCGATCTTCCCGGTGATGAGGTCGCGGGCGACGATCCCGCGCGCCTTGCCGTCCACGACGACGAGGTCGAGCATCTCGGTACGGGGGTGCAGTTCGACGTTCCCGGCCGCGATCTGCCGGCTGAGTGCCTGGTAGGCGCCGAGCAGGAGTTGCTGTCCCGTCTGGCCGCGCGCGTAGAACGTACGGGAGACCTGCACGCCGCCGAACGAGCGGGTGTCGAGCAGGCCGCCGTACTCGCGGGCGAACGGCACGCCCTGCGCGACGCACTGGTCGATGATCTCGACGGAGATCTGCGCGAGCCGGTGCACGTTGGACTCGCGGGCGCGGAAGTCGCCGCCCTTGACGGTGTCGTAGAACAGGCGGTGCACGGAGTCGCCGTCGTTGCGGTAGTTCTTCGCCGCGTTGATGCCGCCCTGCGCGGCGATCGAGTGGGCGCGGCGCGGCGAGTCCTGGTAGCAGAACTGCACGACGTGGTAGCCCTGTTCGGCGAGGGTGGCTCCGGCGCTGCCGCCGGCGAGGCCCGTGCCGACGACGATGACGGTGTGCTTGCGCCGGTTCGCGGGGTTGACGAGCTTCGCCTCGAAGCGGCGGGTGTCCCAGCGCTCGGCGACCGGCCCCTGGGGCGCCTTGGTGTCCTTCACGGGAGCACCAGTGGTGTAGTCCACGTAACGGGTCATGTGCTTCAGCTCACCAATCCGGTCATGACGCCCACGGGCACGGCGACGAAGCCGAGCGTGAGAGCGACGGCGAGGACGTTTCCCGCGGTCTTCAGGGCGCGGTCCCGCGTGCGGCTGCCGGCGCCGAGGGTCTGCGCGGCGCTCCAGAACCCGTGCTGCACGTGGAAGCCGAGGGCGACCATGGCGACGATGTAGATGACGTTGCCGTACCACGTGGAGAACGTGTCGATGATGTTCTGGTACGGGTGCAGGTGCTCGTAGCCGCCCGGGTGCACGGTGCCGGTCGTCAGGTCGAGGATGTGCCAGACGATGAACAGGCCGAGGATGATCCCGCCCCAGCGCATGGTGCGGGTGGCGTAGCTCGCGCGCGGCTTCTTGTGCACGTAGGCGCTGGGGCGCGCCTTGATGTCGCGGCGGCTGAGCTGGTACGCGGAGACGGCGTGCGCGACGACGGCGGCGACGAGGATGATCCGGACGATCCACAGGCCCCACTCGTGGTGCAGGACCGGGCTGCCCATGGTGCGCAGCCAGCGCGCGTAGTGGTTGATCTCCTCGGGGCCGAAGAAGATCTTGAGGTTCCCGATCATGTGGGCGACCAGGTAGAGCAGCATCACGAGGCCGCTGACCGCCATGACGGTCTTCTTGCCGAGCGTGCTGTCCCAGATCGTGCGCGTCATGGACGGGCGTCGGCCCGTCCGCGTTGCCAGAGCCATGTCACAAGACGCTAGGGCCATTGGACCCGATCGGTCCAAGACATGGTGTGGCTCATTTCCATAGGCGTTCCCTATCGACGGAACTATCCTGGCCGGCATGCAGTTCCAGCAGCTCCAGTACTTCGTCGCGGTCGCCGAGACCCGGCACTTCACGCGCGCCGCCGAGCTGGTCCACGTGGCACAGCCGTCCCTGTCGCAGCAGATCCGCGCGCTGGAGCGGGAGCTGGGGGTGGACCTCTTCCAGCGGGCCCGGGGCAACATCACGCTCACCGACGCGGGCGAGACGCTGCTGCCGCTGGCCCGGCGCATCCTCGCGGACGCGGAGACGGCGCGGCACGAGGTGCAGGAACTGGCGCAGCTCCGGCGCGGGCGGGTGCGGCTCGGGGCGACGCCGTCGCTCTGCACGGGCCTGCTGCCGGACGTGCTGCGCGCCTTCCACGACCGCTATCCCGGCATCCAGCTGCTCATCCAGGAGAGCGGCTCCCACGACCTCGTACGGGAACTAGCGCGCGGGGCGCTCGACCTCGCCCTGATCGTGCTACCGCTGCCGGCGCCGGCGCCCGCGCTGACGACCGTGGAACTGCTGCGGGAGGACCTGGTGGTCGTCTCCTCGCCGGGCGCGGGGCGGCCCGGGGGCGGGCGGGCGGCGGTGCGGGTGGCGGATCTCCAGGGCGAGCGGCTCGTCATGTTCCGGCACGGGTACGACCTGCGGGAGCTGACGGTCGCCGCGTGCCGGGCGGAGGGGTTCGAGCCGGACTTCGCGGTGGAGGGCGGGGAGATGGACGCGGTGCTCGGGTTCGTGCGGGCCGGTCTGGGGGTGGCCGTCGTTCCGGCCATGGTCGCGGCGCGGGCCGGGGCGGATCTCCGGGTGACGCCCTTGGAGCGGCCCGGGTTGCACCGGACCATCGCGCTGGCGCACCGGTCCGATGTGGCGCCGCCGCGGGCCGCGCGGGAGCTTCAGCGCCTACTTTTTGCGCGGGACACGTGACAGCTCGGGGCGCCTGGTCTCGTCAGCGGCCGCGGCCCGGTGGGGGCTGATCGCGCAGTTCCCCGCGCCCCTGAAATGCATGGCGCTTCGCGCCGCATTTCCCCGATCAAGGCGCGGGGAGCCTGTCATCCGGGGAAGGCGCGGCGAAGCCGCATGCCTTCAGGGGCGCGGGGCCGCGTCGATGTGCGGCTTCGCCGCGGGGCGCGACCAGCCCCCACCGGAGCGGCAGCCGGAATCCGGTGAACCGACGGAGTCAGCCCGTCGCGTCCGCCAGCGCCAGCTCGTGCAGCCGGTCCGGCGGCCCGGGCCGCGCGTAGTACCAGCCCTGCGCCGTGTCACAGCCCAGCTCCCGCAACTGCTCGGCCTGCGCCCCCGTCTCGACGCCCTCCACGGTCACCGCGAGGTCCAGACTGTGGGCGAGGGAGACGATCCCCTCCACGATCTTCAGGTCCACCGGGTCCGCCGGGAACTGCTGCATGCCCTGCGTGAAGGACCGGTCGAGCTTCAGCACGTTCACCGGGAGCCGCCGCAGGTTCGCCAGGTTCGAGTAACCCGTGCCGAAGTCGTCCAGCGCTATGTCCACGCCCATCTCGGAGAGCCTGCGCAACGGTTTCAGCAGATCGTCGTCCGCCCCGATCAGCGCCGACTCCGTCACCTCCAGGCACAGGGCGCCCGGCGCGAGCCCGGACCGCTCCAGGATGTCGACGGTGTCGGAGACGAGCCCGGGGTGCGTGAGCTGCATCGGCGAGAGGTTGACGTTGATCCGCAGGGGTCCGCCGTCGGCGTGGAGTTCCTGCCAGACGCGGGCCTGGCGCACGGACTCCTCCAGGACCCAGCGCCCGAGCGGCACGATGAGCCCGGTGTGCTCGGCGAGCGGGATGAACCGGTCGGGCCCGAGCACGCCGTGCTGCGGGTGCAGCCACCGTACGAGGGCCTCGGCGCCGTGCACGCTGCCGTCGTCGAGGTGGACGAGCGGCTGGTACTCGATGAAGAACTCGCCCCGGTCCAGCGCGGCGGGCAGCGCCGTGGTGAGCCCGTGCCGGGTGATGGCGCGCGCGTCGGCCTCGGGGTCGGCCAGCTCGTAGCGGTTGCCGCCCGCGGACTTCGCCCGGTACATGGTGATGTCGGCGCTGCGCAGCACCTCCGCCGGGCTGCGCTCGCCCGCGGGACCCTCGACGACGCCGATGGACCCGCGCACGGTCAGTTCGCGGCCGTCGATGCGGATGGGGGTGGCGAGGGCGTGCATGATGCGCCCGGCCAGCTCGTCCACCTCGGCCTCGGTGTCCTGGCCGGTGGTCAGGGCGACGAACTCGTCGCCGCCGAGCCGCGCGACCATCTCGCCGGGCGCGGTGGCGCACGCCTGGAGCCGGTCGGCGACCTCGACGAGGAGCCGGTCGCCGACCGCGTGGCCGAGGCTGTCGTTGATGGTCTTGAAGCCGTCGAGGTCGAGGTAGCACAGGCCGAAGCGGGTGCCGCCGCCCGCGCCGAGGACTTTTTCGAGGCGTTCGAAGAACAGGGTGCGGTTGGGCAGCCCGGTCAGCGCGTCGTGCGTGGCCTCGTAGCGCAGCCGCAGATTGAGGAGCCGGCGCTCGGTGGTGTCCTCCATGAGCGCCAGTTGGTACTGCGGCACGCCGTCCTTGTCGCGCAGCAGGGACACCGTGAGGTTGGTCCACAGGGCGGTGCCGTCGGGGCGGTGGAACGCCTTCTCGACGCGGTAGTGCTCGCGGTCGCCGCGCACCAGCTCGTGGTAGAGGTGCCAGACGTGCGGGGCGTCGTCGGGGTGGGTCCACTCGGCGACGTTGTGCCCGCGCAGCAGTCCCTCGCTGCCGCCGAACATCCGTACGGCCGCGTCGTTGACCTCCAGGATCGTGCCGTCGAGGTCGGCGATGCTGATGCCGATGGCGGCGCCGTGGAAGACGGCGCGGAAGCGGGCCTCGCTGGCGTGCAGGGCCTCGGCGACGGCGCTGCGGGCGTTGAGCGCGGCCCGGGAGATGGCCTCCTGCTCGACGAGGGTGCGCTCGCGCAGGGCGGCGGCGAAGCCGGCGGCGACGGCGTGCTGGATGCGCGAGCTGCGGGCCCGCAGGTCCTCCTCGCGCCCGGCGGTGTCGATGTCCTCGCCGCAGTACAGGACGAGGTAGGCGTCGATCACGTCGAGGGTGCGGCTGAGCGCGTCGGGGTCGGTGCAGTGCGCGCCGATCAGGGCGGCGCCGACCGCCCGGCCGGCCGCCGCGTCGTGGGCCCGCGCGGCGAGCCCGTCCCTCAACCGCCGTGCGAGCGGCAGGAGTTCGCCCTCGAACTCGGGCCGTGTCGCGGAGGTCGCCGTCACCGGGTAGATGGCCCGGCTCCATATCGTGGCGAACCTGCGCAGTCTGTCCTCCGGTCCGCCCGGCTCTCGGTTCACGGCTTGCGCCCCACTCCCACATAGCCCGCGAAGGTGTACGGGTCCTCGTCCTCGGGCGCGGTCTGCGGCCGCCAGACGGGCATCGGCACGATGCCCGGCTCGACCACCTCGTACCCCTCGAAGAACCGCTCGATCTCGGCGCGGCCGCGCGCGATGAGCGGGTTGCGGACGTCCTTGCGGTAGACGTCCGCCGCGCCGTCGGTCCGGTCGGCGGCGACGGGCATGTGCTCGTAGGAGGCGTGCGTCAGGATGAGCATGCTGCCGGGGGCGAGCGCCCGGGTGAGCGCGGCGACGGCGCCGCGCGGGTCGTCGGCATCCTCGATGAAGTGCAGGACGGCGACCAGGAGCAGGGCCACCGGGCGGTCCAGGTCGAGGAGTTCGCCGACCTCGGGGCTGTCGAGGATCTCCTGCGGCTTGCGCAGATCGGCGGCGACCACGGCGGTGTCCGTATTGCCTTCGAGTACGGCCCGGCTGTGCGCGACGGCGACCGGGTCGTGATCGACGTAGACCACGCGGGCGCCGGGGCTCGCCTGCTGGGCGACCTCGTGGACGTTGCCGAAGGTCGGGATGCCGGAGCCTATGTCGAGGAACTGGGTGATGCCCTCGCCGGCGGCGAAGCGCACGGCGCGTCGCATGAAGGCACGGTTCGCCTGCATGATCTTGGGCAGGCCCGGCAGGAACTCCATGGCCTTGCGGGCGGCTTCCCGGTCGACCTCGAAGTTGTGCGAACCGCCCAGGTAGTAGTCGTAGATCCGGGACACACTGGGCACCGTGATGTCGATGCCCGAAGGGGCCCAGGCGGGACGCTCCATCACTCTCTCCAAGGCGTAGGCGAGCCGGTGTTCGAGCAGAGGCTACTGATCAGCCGCCAAAGGAGCGAGTCAAAACGGAAATTGACCGTCCGTTCTCGGTCACTGCCTCCGGCACGTGCCAATTCACCGCGGCCCGAAACCACCCCGAAACCATCTCTTTCCCCACCGAAAAGAACCGGCCCGTTCCCGCACGTGACCGAGAGACGGACAGACGGGAACAGACCGGCGATCGCCAAATCCTTGAAGACTCTACTGGGGCCGCCCGGCGCGGCGCACCGGGCCCCGGCGGGCGGCTATCGCGCCGCCCTGACCGGCTTTCCGTCAGGAGTGGTCACGAACCATGTTCCGCCCACTCCCTGACCGTTCACGTCACCCGGCTTCTTGTCACCGTTAAAGGTATAGACCGGCCAGCAGTTCAGGGTCTGTTGTCGCGTTCCGTCGGGGCGCGTGAACGCCATGAATCCCTTCAGCGGAATGCCCTTCGTGTCGTTCTTGGCGACCGGGGCGAGAGCGGGCCACTTCGCCGCGCAGGCGCCTTCGCACCGCGACCTGATGGGCCAGGCCGAGTCCTTCACAAAGCGGTAGACGGTCCTTCCGCGCCGGTCGACGACGATCTCGCCGAACCGCGGGTCCTTCCGCGTCGACAGGCCCTTGAGCACGGCGGCTCCCTCGGCGGGCGCGGCGCCGGTCGCCTCCGGGGACACCGTCGGAGAGGACTTCGGGGACGCCTTCGCCCCGTCGGGGGCCGCCGCGTACCAGGTGCCGCCCGCGCCCTGGCCCTTGGCGTCGCCGGGCGCGGTGTCCTCGGCGTAGCGGTAGACGGGCCAGCCGCCGAGCGTCAACTGGCGGGTCCCGTCGGCCGCGGTGACCGAGCCGAGCCGCGCCGCGCTGATACCCGGGGCGGTTTTCGCGCCGCTCGCGGGGACGGCGGGCCACGCCTTGAGGCAGGCGGTGTCGCAGCGGGAGGCGGGGGGCCGGGCGCTGTCCTTGTCGAAGCGGTAGAGCGTGAACCCGGCGCTGTCCGTGACGACATCGCCGAGCTTCTTGCTGTGCCACACGGCGAGTTGACCGGCCTTCGCGGCACCGGCGGCGGCCTTGCCCGGTGACGCGCCCGCGCCGGCGGTCCCGTAACCGCCGGAGCCGTATCCGTCGCCGCCGCCTCCGGAGCCGTATCCGCCTTGTGCCGCGGCCGCGTTGCCCACGTTCCGGCTGTTCGCCGCGCCGTTCGCGCCGCCGTCGCCGCATGCCGTCGTCAACGCCAGTACGGCCGCGGCCACCACCGCGAGCGAGGCGCTCCGCCACGAGGTCTTCATCGTCAACTCCCGCTGATCCCTTGTGTGTTGCCCGGGCCGGGACCGGTCCGCGCATGGCCAGGGGTACGGGCGCGGACGCCTCGCGCGTTCAACACGGCGCCGCTTTTCTTACCCGGACGGGCGACAGCGGGCCCCGCAAACCTGCCAGGGGCCCACTCCGCTCGTTCGGAGTAACCGCCGCGCAGCATCGCCCGCGGCGTGCCACGTGCGCCCATGATCTCCGTCGTGCAGCGAACCAAGCACGCCAGGTCCGTCCTGGTCACCCGGGTCCTCGCGGTCGTGGTCACCGCCTGGCTGTGCGGCGCCCCGGCCGCCGCGGCGAGCGTCCTCGCGCCGCTCGACGCCTGCGCGTACGCCTCGGTCGACGGGGGTGCCGGCGGGGGCGCGGTGGCGATCGCCGGTGACGGCGAGTGCAGCGCGGGGCCGACCACTCCCCCGCCCAAGAAGCCGACGCCGAAGCCGCCCCCGCCCACACCGGCACCGCCGCCTCCCCCGCCACCGCCTCCGCCGCCGCCGTCCGCGCCGAAGCCCGCTCCGCCGGCCCCCAAGCCCGTACCGAAGCCGACGCCGACGCCCAAGCCGACGCCTCCGCCGAAACCGGCGCCCGCACCGAAGCCGACCCCGAAGCCGAGCATGCGGCCCACTCCGCCGCCGAAGCCGAAGCCCGTGCACTACCCCGCCTACCGGCCGGCCCGGCACTCCGCGCCCCCGCGCGGCGGCCCCTCCCTGGTCACGCTCACCCTGCTCATCACCGCACCCGCGGTGCTCGCGGTCGCCGCTCTGCGCCCCCGCTGAACCCCTGTGGAGTTACCGATGTCGGAATGGCTTGTTCTCGCCCTGGCGATGGTGCTCGTCTGCGCCGTCGTGCTCATCGTGCTGGTGCTCCAGCAGCGCAGGATCCGCGAGGACGACGACCCGAGCGAGACCCCCGACGTCATCGAGTACATGACGATGATGATCGGCGTGGTCTACGCGATCGTCCTGGGTCTGGCGATCGCCGGTGTGTGGGAGGCCCGCAGCGCCGCCCAGGACCATGTGCGCGACGAGGCCCAGGCGCTGCACGAGATCCACGAACGCGTCCGCGTCTACCCGGCGCCCGTACGGGACCGCATCCGCGCGGATGTCGACACCTATGTCAGCCATGTGGTGACCACCGAGTGGCACGCGATGAAGACGAAGGGCGAGCTGACGAAGAAGGGCACGGACCTCTTCGACAAGGTGCGGCACGACGTGACGGACTACGTGCCGAAGGACGACTTCGAGGCGCAGGCGTACCAGCCGCTGCTCGACCAGGTGACGGCGGCCGACGACGCGCGCAACGCGCGCGCCGACTCCACGGGGGCCACCATGCCGGGGGTCGTCTGGTTCGGGCTGATCGTCGGCGCGCTCGTCACCATCGGCATGATCTTCGCGCTCCAGATCCGCCGTACCGCCCGGGAACTGGTCCTCGCCGGACTCTTCTCGTCCCTGATCGCGTTCCTGCTGTTCCTGATCTGGGACTTCGACGCGCCCTACAGCCGGGGGGTCGCGGCGACCGCCGAACCGTTCCTCATGCTGTTCCCGCACGCCCACTGACAGCGCTCCGCACACCGGCGCCGGGCGGCCCCGGCGCGCCGGGTGGTCGCCTGACCGGCCCAAGGAAGTGCCCCGTTCGTACGACCCCGATAGCGGGCGAACGGGGGCACTCCTTAGCGTTTCGGGCATCGAGGTGCCTGTCCCCAGCGTGCGGAACCGGTCCGCCGCCGCCCCTCGTGGACCCGGAGGAATCACATGCACGCGATACGCGTCGCCTCGGCCGCCGCGCTCACCGCCGCCGCCCTCACCCTGGCCGCCCCGCCCGCGCTCGCCGACGACTCGGACTCGGACGGCTTCCAGGTCAGCGTCACGCCGACCACGATCGCCGCGGGCGGGCAGGTCGTGCTCTACGCGAGCGGCTGCTCCGGGCAGACGTCCGTGTCCTCCGGGGTCTTCGACACGGTCCACATCAAGCCCAACCGGGGGTCGGCCACGGCGGGCGTCGACTGGGACGCCAAGCCGGGCGCGGTGTACTCGGTGCGCTTCACCTGCAACAACGCGACGCGCGATGTGCAGCTCACCATCGCGGGCGGCCGACCCGAGAACACGGCCCCGCCGGTCCACCACGGCGTGCGGGCCGGGGTCGGCGGCTCGATCGGCGGCTTCGACGGCCGCGAGATCGGCGTCGGCGCGGCGCTGATCGCGGGTGCGCTCGGTACCGCGTACGTCCTGATGCGGCGGCGTACGGGCGACGGCGGCGCCTGACCCCTCGCACCGCAGGCGCGCCGGTGCCCGAGGACCCCCGGGGTTCTCGGGCACCGGCGCGTCCGCGTGCGCGCGTGCTGCGCGGGCCCCGGGAAGGGGGCCGGCGGCCTGCGGGTCGCCGGGGCGGTCAGTCCCTGCCCTCGACACGGCGGCGCAGCCAGACGAGGCCGCCGCCGATGACGGCGGAGCCGACGAGCGCGCCACCGATGGCCATGTCGGCGCGGGTGGCGCCGGTGTGGGTGCTGCCGCCGAGGCCCGCGCGGACGGGGCCGGCGAGTACGGTGACCGCGGCCGGGGTGGTCGTCGCCGATCCCTGGCAGATCACGGTGAGGTCGTGGGCGCCGGGCCGGGCGTCGGCGCGGACGGTGGCGGTGGCGCTCGCGGATCTGCCGTCGGCGGCGGCGCCGAGCGCGACCGAGCCGAAGGCGTCCGAGCGTGCCGTGCCCCCGTCCTGGCAGCGCGTCTCGTCCACGGTGAGGGTGAGCTGTCCGCCACGCGGCACGGCACCGGACCCGACCGGGGCGACCGGAGCAGCCGGGACGGCCGGAACGGCCGGGGGCGCGGCGGCGGACGCGGCTGCGGGCGCGGCGAGGCCGAGGGCAGCGGCCAGGGCGGCGGACGCCGCCAGGGCACGGGTGGTACGCATGGAAATCCTCCGCGGAAGGCGCTCCCGGGGAAGGGACCCCGGGAAAGTCGGCGGGCACGCCTCCCCGACGAAGCGTCAGACGCCGTGCGCGCGCCCGCACTTCGGGGCTCGGCCGTACGGTCGAGCGGACCCGCCGGGCCTCCGCGCGCGGGGCGTCATAGCCGCAGGTCACGGCCCGTCAGAAACGTTGTGCGCGCCACGACTCATATGGCGCACCGGCCGACTCGTGCCGGGCCCGCGTCCCCGCACCGGTCCGCCCGTGCGGAGCCCGCGTCCCCGCGACCGGTCCGCCCGTGCGGAGCGCGCCTCCCCGCGCCGGTCCGCCCGTGCGAGGCGCGCGTCCTCGCACCGGCCGACTCGTGCTGGGCGCGCGTCCCCGAGCCGGTCGGCCGTCCGCGGGCGCGTGCCACCCGTTCGCCCTTGTCCCGTCGCCGCGTGGGCCCGCCCGCTTTAGCGTTCTCGTACGCGCGCCGGCGGCGCCTTTTTCGAAGGGGATGAGGAATGTCCGACGCGAGGTTCGCGGGTGCTGAGCGGTCGGGGAAGCGGGCGCCGTGGGGCGTGATCGCGCTCGTGCTGCTGACGGGTCTCGCGCTGATCCGGAACGGGTCGGGAGAGTTCGACTCCGGTCCCCCGCAGCCCGCGTCGGCCGCCGCGGCGGACAGCTCCGGACGTGCGCCGGCGCCGTCCAAGGCGGGGGCTTCGCTGGGCTTCTCGCAGGTGGAGCGGGTGCGTATCCCGGCGATCCGGGTGGACGCGCCGGTCGCCGAGGTCGGTCTCGACGCGCAGGGCTGGGTGCAGGCGCCGCCGCCCGAGGACCCGAATCTGGCGGGCTGGTTCACGGGCGCGGTCTCCCCGGGCGAGCGCGGCACGGCGGTGATCGTCGGCCATGTCGACAACATGCTCGGGCCCGCCGTGTTCTACGGGCTCGGTTCGCTGAAGAAGGGCAATCACATCGAGGTGCTGCGCCGGGACGGGAAGACGGCCGTGTTCGAGATCTACGGCATCCAGGTCTTCGAGAAGGCGCGCTTCCCGGGCAAGCGGGTCTACGGGGCCACGGGCGCGCCGGAGTTGCGGGTCATCACGTGTGGCGGCGGCTTCTCCAAGCGCGGCGGGTACGACGGGAACGTGGTGGTCTTCGCCCGGCTGACCTCGACGCGCTGAGCGCCGGGCGGCCGGGCGCGGGGGCGGGGGCGGAGGCAAGGAGAGCAGGCGGCGCGGAGGGTACGGGCGGACCGCGCCGAGGGGCCGCCGGAGCCGTCCGTTAACCTCGGCGGCGTGACGCATCACCCTCCCCACCAGTTCGAACGCGGCACCGACGGGCCCAAGGTGATCCTGGCGGGGGTCGACGGCTCGGAGTCCTCGTTCCGCGCCGCGGCCTACGCCGCCGGTCTCGCCCGCCGCCAGCGCGCCCTCCTCGCCGTCGTGTACGTGCAGCCCGTCCTCGCGGGCGGCGCGGCGCTCGGCGTACCGGTCGCGGAGACCACCGAAGAGATCGCTTCGGGGCTCATCGCCGAGATCCGCGAGTCGGCGGAGCGGGTGAAGGACATATACGACGTGCGCTGGGAGTTCCACACCTTCCGCGGCGATCCGTACAGCGGCCTGGTCACGGCCGCCGACGAACTGAAGGCGGACGCGGTGGTGGTGGGCGCGTCCGAGCAGGCCGGGCACCGCATCGTCGGCTCGGTCGCGGTCCGGCTCGTGAAGGCGGGCCGCTGGCCCGTCACGGTGGTGCCGTAGCGGCCGTCGCGTCCCCGCGCGATCCCCTCAGGCGTGCCTTCTTCCGTCGCCGCCGTCGCGGGTGCATCATGATCGGCCGTCAGCCGTCGCGTCTGCGAAGAGGTGTGTCATGGCCGTTCCCCCCAAACTGCGGATGGGCGAGGGCGTTCTGCGCCGCAAGCCCATCGAACAGATCGAGGACACCGAGAGCGGGGCGGGCGGCGGATCGCAGCTCACCCGCTCGCTCGGCCTGTGGCAGCTCACCGCCATCGGTGTCGGCGGCATCATCGGCGCGGGCATCTTCACGCTCGCGGGCACGGTCGCCAACGGCACGGCCGGGCCCGCCGTCCTCATCTCGTTCCTCATCGCGGGCGTGGCGAGCGCGGCGGCGGCCCTGTCGTACGCGGAGTTCGCGGGGCTCATCCCGAAGGCGGGGTCGGCCTACACGTACGGCTACGCGGTCCTCGGGGAGCTGGCCGGCTGGTTCATCGGGTGGGACCTGCTCCTGGAGTACACGGCGATCGTCGCGGTCGTCGCCATCGGGATCTCCGGCTACTTCAGCTTCCTGCTCGGCGAGATGGGCCTCGACCTGCCGAAGTGGATGCTGGGGGCGCCGGGCACGGGCTCCGGGCACAAGGTGGACCTGTTCGCGGCGGCGCTGTGTCTGCTGATCGCGTACCTGCTCAACCAGGGCATCAAGAACGCGGCGCGGTTCGAGACGGTCGTCGTGGTGCTGAAGGTCGTCGTGGTGCTGATCGTCATCGCGGTCGGCTTCTTCCACATCAAGACGGGCAACTACCACCCGTTCTTCCCGTTCGGGGTGAGTGGCGCGTTCACGGGCGCGGCGACCGTGTTCTTCGCGGTCTTCGGCTACGACGCGATGTCGACCGCCGCCGAGGAGTCCAAGGACGCGCAGCGGCACATGCCGAAGGCGATCCTGTACTCGCTGGCGATCTCGATGGTGCTGTACGTGCTGGCGTGCCTGGTGCTGACGGGGATGCAGAACTACAAGGACATCGACCCGGAGAGCGGGTTCTCGACGGCGTTCAAGTCGGTGGGGCTGAGCGGACTCGCGGACGTGATCGCGGTCGGCGCGATCATCGGCATCCTGACCGTCATGTTCACGTTCATGCTGGGGGTGACCCGGGTGTGGTTCAGCATGTCGCGTGACGGGCTGCTGCCGAAGTGGTTCGCCAAGACGCACCCGACGCGGCACGTGCCGACGCGCGTGACGTGGATCGTCGGCGCCTGCTCGGCCGTCATCGCCGGGTTCCTGCCGATCGGCGAGGCCGCCGAACTGACCAACATCGGCATCCTGTTGGCGTTCGTCGTGGTGTGCGTCGCGGTGATCGTGCTGCGCTACCGCCAGCCGGACCTGCCCCGCACGTTCCGCACGCCGGGCATGCCGGTGGTGCCCGCGCTCGGCGTCGTGTTCTCGCTGTGGCTGATCACGTTCCTCCAGTGGCAGACGTGGGTGCGCTTCGCCGTGTGGTTCGTGATCGGCCTCGGCATCTACTTCGGCTACTCCTACAAGCGTTCGGAGCTGGCGAAGACCCCGCCCGCCGGCTCCTGAGGCCGGACGCCCGCCGTTCGGCGCACCGTTCACCGAGGGCATCGGCCCGCCTGCCGCACGGGCGCGTGTCTCCCCTGGGCGGGCGCGGCGGGCTGCGCTGCCATACCGGCATGACGACGCCGCTCACGACACGCACGACACCGGAGGAGGACCTCGCGCAGGTCCAGCGGGAGCACGGCGGGCCGCTGTTCTCGTTCCTGCTGCGCCTGTGCGACGGCGACCGGCAGCGCGCGGAGGATCTCGTACAGGAGACGTACGTACGGGCCTGGCAGCATCCGGAGGCTCTCGACGCGGCGTACGACTCCGTGCGGCCCTGGCTGTTCACCGTCGGGCGGCGGCTCGCCATCGACGCCCGGCGGGCCCGGCTCGCGCGCCCCGCCGAGGTGGGCGACGCGCTGCTGGAGCACGCGCCGCTCTGCGCGGACCACGCGGAGCGCTCCGCCGCCGTGCTCGACGTGCGCGAGGCGGTCGCCGGCCTGAGCCCCGAACACCGCCAGGTGCTCCTGGAGGTGTACTTCAAGGGGGCGAGTGTGGCGGAAGCCGCACACGCGCTCGGCATCCCCCCGGGTACGGTGAAGTCCCGCGCGTACTATGCGTTGCGCGCGCTGCGCAGAGTCCTTCCGGGGTACGCCCGCGACCTGCGGTGAAACCGGGAGCCGGGTCAAGTGTCGGCAAAGCGCCTTGCCCGGTGCGCCGTTTCCTCGGTTGAGTGATCCGCTGTCCTCCCCGCCGAGCGGCACAGGCGGGTACCGGGGGCCGGCGCAGCGCACGGACCGGAGGAAGGCAGGAAGGCATGATGTACGGGAGCCAGGGCGGCGTGTCCGGATCGGGTGCCGACGGCGGTGAACTCGTCGTCCCCATGGCGTGGTTGTACGCGGAGTACATCGCGGACGAACTGCTGCGCACCGGCGATCTGATGCCGCCGACGTCCTTCGAGTTCCGGGCCGGGCGTGACGCGCTGGCCCTGACGGTCTTCCTGTCCGACTCGGGCGACGAACTGTCCGGCATCCGCGTGGTGTCGCAGTTGGAGACGTGGCTGTCGCTGACGGCGTACGACCAGCCGTGGCAGTCGTGGGTGCGGGAGCGGCTCGCGGAGCGCCGGACGCGGGCGCGCCGGGGCGGGGCACGGCCGGTGGATCTGGAGCTGGCGGAGGCGGCCTGGAGATGGCTGGAGGAGACCGAACTGCTCGCCCCCGACCTCGACGCCGTGCCGGTGCCGGACGAGGAGGACGGGCCGCAGGTGTGGACGCCCGCCTGGCAACTCGGGCTGCCGCTCGGCCACTTGGCGATCTCCCTGTTCTGACGTCCCGTACGGGCAAGGGCTTCGTCAGGACGCGTGGACGCCGGGCCGGTACTTCGGGATGCGCACGGTGATCTTCATGCCCGCCCCCTCCCCCGTCTCGATCACCAGGCCGTAGGCGTCGCCGAAGACCTGCCGCAGCCGTTCGTCGACGTTCGACAGGCCGATGCCGTGGCCGGTGCCGCCCTCGCCGCGCAGCACCGCGCGCAGTTCGCCGGGGTCCATGCCGACGCCGTCGTCCTCGATGACGACCTCCGCCTCGGCGCCCGCGTCCGACGCCCCGATGCGGATGTGGCTGCGGGTGGCGGCGCCCTCCAGGCCGTGCTTGACGGCGTTCTCGACGAGAGGTTGCAGGCACAGGAACGGCAGCGTCACCGGCAGCACCTCCGGCGCGATCCGCAGCGTCACCCGCAGCCGGTCACCGAAGCGGGCGCGGACGAGCGCCAAGTACTGGTCGATGGAGTGCAGTTCGTCGGCGAGCGTGGTGAAGTCGCCGTGCCTGCGGAAGGAGTAGCGGGTGAAGTCGGCGAACTCCAGGAGCAGTTCGCGGGCGCGCTCGGGGTCGGTGCGCACGAAGGAGGCGATGGCCGCGAGCGAGTTGAAGATGAAGTGCGGCGATATCTGGGCCCGCAGCGCCTTGATCTCGGCCTCGATGACCCGGGTGCGGGAGCGGTCGAGTTCGGCCAGTTCGAGCTGGACGGAGACCCAGCGGGCGACCTCGTCGGTGGCGCGGGCGAGGACGGCCGACTCGCGGGGCGCGTAGGCGACGACGGCGCCGAGCACCTGCCCGTCGGCGACCACGGGCGCGGCGACGGCCCAGCGCAGCGGGCAGTCGTCGCGGGCGCAGCCGCAGGCGAAGGCGACGCTGCGGCCGCCGCCGGTCAGCGCGGGCGCGAGCCGGCCGAGGACGTGTGGGGCGTGCGCGTGTTCGCCGGTGCCGTCCCAGGCGAGCACGGCCGCGCGGTCGGTGAGCGCGAGGGCGTCCGTGCCGAGGAGCGTGCGCAGGCTGCGGGCGCTCTTGCGGGCGGTGTCCTCGGTCAGCCCCGCGCGCAGGGCGGGGGCGGCGAGGGACGCGGTGTGCAGGGTGGCGAACGTGGCGCGCTCGACGGGGGTGCCGAGGTCGCTGCGGCCCAGGGGGTGGGCGGTGCGCCGGCCGAGCCAGAATCCGGCGGCGAGCAGCATCGGGCACAGGGCGATCAGGGTCGCGGTGACGGCGCCGCTCACCCGGGTGTCCCCTCGCGGTCGGCCCGCGCGGCGCGGCCCATCGCCTCCGGCAGATGCAGCCGCGTCAGGGTGGCGGCGGTGTGCGGCGGGACGGCGTGCGGGGTGGCGAGCGACACGAGGATCATGGCGAGGAACCCGACGGGCACGGACCACACCGCGGGCCACGCGAGCAGGGTGTGCAGCCAGCCGTACGGGGCGGCGCCGAGGACGGTGGACGTCACCGCGATCAGCGCCGAGCCGCCGCCGAGGAAGAGGCCCGCGAGGGCGCCGGGCGGGGTCAGGCGCCGCCACCAGATGCCGAGCAGCAGCAGCGGGCAGAACGAGGACGCGGAGACGGCGAACGCCATCCCGACCGCGTCGGCGACCGGTACGCCGTCGTCGAGGAGGGCGCCGCCGAGCGGGACGGCGACCGCGAGCAGCACGCCGAGCCGGAAGTGCCGTACGCCGCGCCGGGGCAGGGCGTCCTGGCTGATGACGCCGGCCACCGCCATCGTCAGACCGGACGCCGTGGACAGGAACGCGGCGAAGGCGCCGCCCGCGACGAGTGCCCCGAGCAGGTCACCGCCGACCCCGCCGATGACCCGCCCGGGCAGCAGCAGGACGGTGGCGTCGGCGTCCTGGGCGGCGACGAGTTCGGGCGCGTACAGCCTGCCGAGCCAGCCGTACAGCGGGGGCAGCAGGTAGAACGTGCCGATGAGGGCGAGGACGACGACCGTGGTGCGGCGGGCGGCACGGCCGTTGGGGCTGGTGTAGAAGCGGACGACGACGTGCGGCAGGCCCATCGTGCCGAGGAACGTGGCGAGGATCAGCCCGTACGTGGCGTACAGGGGGTGGTCGGCGCGGCTGGTGGCCAGCGGCGAGCCCGAGCCCACGCCGGCGGGCGGCAGTCCGGCGGCGGGCGGGCCCGCGGGGGCGCCGCCGCTCGCGCCGCGCCAGGCGAGGAGCAGGAAGAACGCGGGCACGAGCAGCGCCGTCAGCTTCAGCCAGTACTGGAACGCCTGCACGAAGGTGATGGAGCGCATGCCGCCCGCGGCGACGGCGAGCACGACGACGGCGGCGACGAGCGCCCCGCCGAACCAGCGCGGCGCCCCCGTCAGCACGTGCAACGTCAGCCCCGCGCCCTGGAGTTGGGGCACGAGGTAGAGCCAGCCCGCGCCCACGACGAAGAGGCTGACGACGCGCCGCACCCGCGCCGACTCCAGCCGCCCCTCGGCGAAGTCGGGCAGCGTGTAGGCGCCCGAGCGGCGCAGCGGGGCGGCGACGAAGACGAGCAGGACGAGGTAGCCGGCGGTGTAGCCGACCGGGTACCAGAGCATGTCGGGGCCGTGCACGAGGACGAGCCCGGCGACGCCGAGGAAGGACGCGGCGGACAGGTACTCGCCGCTGATGGCCGCCGCGTTCAGGCGCGGTCCGACGGTGCGCGAGGCGACGTAGAAGTCGGAGGTGGTGCGGGAGATGCGCAGGCCGAAGCCGCCGATGAGGACGGTGGCGAGGACGACGACGGCGACGGCCGGTATCGCGTACGCCTCGTTCACGGCGTCCCGGGCGGCGGGGCGGCCCGCCCGCGCACGAGTTCGGCGAAGTCCCGCTCGCCCCGCTCGGCCCGGCGCACGTACCACCAGCCGACGACGACGAACACCGGGTAGCAGCAGACGCCGAGGACGAGCCACTGGACGGCCGGGCTGCGCAGCGCGCCGAAGAACAGCGGCAGGACGGCGACGGGCACGGCGACGACGGCGAACGCGGCGAGTCCGGTGCGCAGTTGGCCGCGCATGAGGGAGCGGACATAGGCGGCGCCGAGCGTGGTCTGCTCGTCGATCTCACCCTGGGCGCGCAGGCCGGGCGGCCCGGCGATGCCATGCGCGCGGCGCGGCTCCCCGGTCACCACCTGACGTCGTGGTTCGGACACGGGGGGAGTCTAGAGGGTGCGGTGGCGGTGTACGGGAGGGCCGGTCAATTGCCTCGGCGGAGCAGGAGTTCGCGGATGCGGCCCGCGTGGCGGCGGCTGACCGCTATCTCGTCGGAGCCGACGACGACGCTCATCGAGCCGCCGTCGAGGCGGAGTTCGCCGATGCGGTGCAGGGCGACGAGGTGGCTGCGGTGCACGCGCACGAAGCCGAGCGGCTGCCAGCGCTCCTCCAGTGTGGTGAGCGGGATGCGCACGAGGTGGCTGGTGCCGTCGGCGGTGTGCAGGCGCGCGTAGTCGCCCTGGGCCTCGGCGTACGTGATGTCGGCGACGGCGACGAGGCGGGTGACGCCGCCGAGTTCGACGGGGATGCGGTCGGAGACGGTCGCGGGCGGCGGGGCGCTCGCCGCCCGTTCGGCGACGCGGCCGACGGCTTCGGCGAGGCGTTCGCGGCGGACGGGTTTGAGCAGGTAGTCGACGGCCTTGAGGTCGAACGCCTGGACGGCGAAGTCCTCGTGGGCGGTGACGAAGACGACGAGCGGCGGCCGGGCGAACCCGGCGAGGAGGCGGGCCACGTCGAGCCCGGTCAGGCCCGGCATCCGGATGTCGAGGAAGAGGGCGTCGACGGCGCCCTCGCCGCCGGGGCCCTCCTCCAGGGCGCGGGCGATGCGGCGCAGTGCCTCGTTGGCGTCGGTGGCGCCCTCGGCGCTCCGTACGCGCGGGTCGGCGCGCAGGAGGTACAGGAGTTCGGCGAGGGCCGGTTCCTCGTCGTCGACGGCCAGTACGCGCAGCATGCGGCGGAGTGTAACCGGGCGCCCGGGGCCGCTACTTGAGCAGGCGGGACATGCGCCGGTCGGCGAGCGGCTTGCCGCCGGTCTGGCAGGTGGGGCAGTACTGGAGCGAGCTGTCGCTGAAGCTGACCTCGCGGATGGTGTCGCCGCACACCGGGCAGGGCTCGCCGGTGCGGCCGTGGACGCGCAGCCCGGACTTCTTCTCCGCCTTGAGCCGGCCGGCGGCGAGCCCGCGCGAGCGCTCGACGGCGCCGGTCAGGGTGTCGCGCGTCGCGGTGTACAGGGTGTGCAGGTCCTCCGGGGTCAGGGTCGCGGCCAGTCTGAAGGGGGACATGCGGGCCGCGTGCAGGATCTCGTCGCTGTAGGCGTTGCCGATGCCGGCGATGAGGGACTGGTCGCGCAGGGCGCCCTTGATCTGCCGCCGCTCCCCCGCGAGCAGCCGGGTGAACGCGGCCTCGTCGAAGTCGTCGGCGAGCGGGTCGGGGCCGAGGCGGGCGACGCCGGGCACCTCGGCGGGGTCGCGGACCACGTACACGGCGAGCTTCTTGGTGGTGCCGGCCTCGGTCAGGTCGAAGCCCTCGCCGGTCTCCAGGGCGACGCGCAGCGCGAGCGGACCCTTGCCGGGCTTGGGCGGGCCGTCCGGCAGCCGGTCCTTCCAGTGCAGCCAGCCCGCGCGGGCCAGATGGGTGACGAGGTGCAGTCCGTCCGCGTCCACGTCGAGGAACTTGCCGTGCCGCGTGACCCCGGTGACCCGGCGGCCCTCCAGCGCGGCGGGCTGCGGGTCGTACGTCTTCAGGACGCTGATCGCCACGGGCATGACGCGCACGATCTCGTGGCCGACGAGGTGGTCGGTGAGGAAGTCCTTGAGCGCTTCGACCTCGGGCAGTTCCGGCATACGTCCAGGGTGCCACCACCGGGGCGCCGGGGCCGCCGGAGAGCGCGGGGACGTACGTCGGTCGCGTCAGCGCCGGGGCGGGACCGCGAACTCGCACCAGACGCACTTGCCGCCGCCCCGCGCCTCCACGCCCCACGCGTCCGCGAGCCGCTCGACGAGGAGCAGACCGCGCCCGGAGACCCCGGCGGGGCCCGCGTCGCGGCGGCGCGGCAGGGCGCTGGAGCCGTCCTCGACGTCGACGCGGAGCCGGCGCCCGGGGCCGGTGAGGGCGCGCAGCGTCACGATGGCGGGCCCGTCGGTGTGCATGAGGGCGTTGGTGACGAGTTCGTCGGCGACGAGTTCGATCTCGTCGGCGCGGTCGCGGGCGCCCCAGGCCCGTACGGCGGTGCGGATCATGTGGCGGGCGGCGGCGAGGGCGTCGGGGTCGCCGGGCGGGACGTGCTCGGTGAGCCGGCCGCCGGAGCGCGGGCCGCCCGCGTCGTGCCGGCGCAGCAGCAGGAGCGCCACGTCGTCGTCGCCGCCACGCACGTCGACGCTGGCGCAGAGCCGGTCGGCGAGTTCGTCGATGTCGTCGGGGCCCTGCTCGATCAGCTCCGTGAGGGCCTGGAGGCCGTCGTCGAGGTCGGCACCGGGCTGTTCGACGAGGCCGTCGGTGCACAGGACGAGGGTCTGTCCTGGGTCCAGCTCGACGGTCGTGACGGGGTAGTCGAGCCGCCCGAACTCGGCGGACAGGCCAAGGGGCAGGCCGCCGCCCGCGGGCAGCCTGCGGCACGTGCCGTCGGTGCGGCGCAGCAGCGGGTCGAGGTGTCCGGCGCGCACGAGCTGGACGACGCCGGTGGTCAGGTCGGCCTCGGCGTACAGGCAGGTGGCGAAGCGGTCGGTGTCGAGTTCGTGCAGGAAGACGGAGGCGCGGGCCATGACGGTCGCGGGGGTGTGGCCCTCGGCGGCGTAGGCGCGCAGCACGATGCGGAGCTGGCCCATGACGGCGGCGGCGTGCGTGTCGTGGCCCTGGACGTCGCCGATGACGGCGCCGACGCGGCCGCCGGGCAGCGGGATCACGTCGTACCAGTCGCCGCCGATGTCGCGGCCGAGGGCGGCGGAGCGGTAGCGCACGGCGATGTCGGCGCCGGGCACGCCGGGGATGGTGCGCGGCAGCATGGCCTGCTGGAGACCTTCGGCGAGGTCCTTCTCCTGCTCGTAGAACATGGCGCGTTGCAGGCTCTGCGCGATGCTGCTGCCGAGGGCGAGCAGGACGTTGCGTTCGGAGTCGGTGAAGCCCTTGCGGTCGTGGTAGAGCAGTCCGACGGCGCCGATGGGGCGGGCCTGCGCGATGAGCGGCAGGTACGCGGCGGAGCGGATGCCGAGCTGGGTGAGGTGCGGCCACAGCACGGGGTAGGACTCGGCGAAGTCGCGGGGCGACTCGATGAAGCGCGGCTGCATGGTCCGTACGACCTCGCCCATCGGGTACGGGTCCTCGACGCGGGTGACCTGGGTGCCGGGCACGAAGCTGCCGCTTGGGCCCTCGGCGACGAGATGGATGCGGCCGGCGCGGACGAGTCCCATGACGAAGCTGGTCGCGCCGAGCCGCTCCACGCCGCGTGTCTCGCGCAGCACGTCGATGACGTCCTCGACGGTACGGGCGTGCGCGAGGGCGGCGGTGGTGTTCTGCACGACGCTGGTCTCGCGGCGGCGCAGGTCCTCGCGGGTGGCGCGTTCGTGGTCGACGGCGGCGTCGTTGAGTTCGTCGGTGGCGTCGCGGACGATGCCGACGATGCGGCGGGGGCGGCCGTCGGGCCCGCGCCGGATGTAGGCGCGGGTGTGGGTCCAGCGGGTGGCGCCGTCGCGGGTGCGGATGCGGAAGTAGGCGCCGTAGCCCTCCTCGCCGCTCTTGAGGGCCTGGGAGACGACGGCGTCGAGCCGGCCGGCGTCGGGGGCGGGGACGCGGCTCGCCAGGGACTCGGGCCGGCCGTCGTACTCGCCGGGGACGAGGTCGAAGACGTCGTGGGCGTGGCTGTCCATGTGCATGAGGCCGCTTTCCAGGTCCCACTCGAAGCTGCCCATGCGCAGGCCGCGCCCGTACACCTCGAGGAAGCCGCGCGCGGTCTCCTCCGGGCGCTCCTCGGTGAAGGGGGCGTCCGGCTCGCCGCCCCGCCCGCTGCCCGCGTCCATAGGGCCACGCTAGGCGGGGTGCGCGGGGCCCGCACGCGAGCGGGGCCGGTCGTGGAGGCGCGGGGCGGGCACGTGAGCGGGGCCGGCCGGGGGCGCGCGGGGCCCCACGTGAGCGGGGACGCGCCGGGCGACGGCCGTGCCGCGCGGGCCGCAGGGCGGGGCGGGGGTGACACTGGGGGCGTGGACTGGTTCGCCGCCCCCGACCACTGGCTGAGCCGCCTGGTGTTCCAGCGCGGCCTGGCCGCCGTGTACGTGGTGGCGTTCGTGGGGGCCGCGCTGCAGTTCCGGGCGCTGATCGGGGAGCGCGGGATGCTGCCGGTGCCACGGTTCGTGGCGGGGGTGCCGTGGCGGCGGGCGCCGAGCCTGTTCCGGCTGCACTACTCGGACCGCTTCTTCGCGGGGTGCGCGTGGACGGGCGCGGCGGTCTCGGCGGGGCTGGTGGCGGGCGTGGACGGCCTGGTGCCGCTGTGGGCCGCGATGCTGCTGTGGCTGGTGCCGTGGGCGCTGTATCTGTCGATCGTGAACGTCGGGCAGACGTGGTACGGGTTCGGCTGGGAGTCGCTGCTCCTGGAGGCGGGCTTCCTCGCGGTGTTCCTCGGCAACGACGCGGTGGCGCCGCCGGCCGTCGTGCTGTTCCTGCTGCGCTGGCTGCTGTTCCGCGTCGAGTTCGGCGCGGGACTGATCAAGCTGCGCGGCGACGCGTGCTGGCGCGATCTGACGTGCCTGTACTTCCATCACGAGACGCAGCCGATGCCGGGCCCGCTGAGCTGGTTCTTCCACCACCTGCCGCGTCCGCTGCACCGGGTGGAGGCGGCGGCGAACCATGTGACACAGCTCGTCGTGCCCTTCGGCCTGTTCGCGCCGCAGCCGGTGGCGTCGGTCGCGGCGGGCCTGATGGTCCTCACCCAGCTCTGGCTGATCCTGTCCGGGAACTTCGCGTGGCTGAACTGGCTGACGGTGCTGCTCGCCCTGTCCGTCCTCGACACCGGCGCGCTCGCCCGCCCGGCCGCGCCACCGCCGTCCGCGCCGCTCTGGTACGCGGCCTCGGTCCTCGCCCTCGCCGCGCTGGTCGCGGCCCTCAGCTACCGCCCGGCCCGCAACCTGCTCTCCCGCCGCCAGGCCATGAACCGCTCCTACGACCCGCTGCACCTCGTCAACGCGTACGGGGCGTTCGGCTCGGTGGGGCGGGTGCGCCGGGAGATCGTCATCGAGGGCACGGCCGACCCGCACCCGCGCCCCGACTCGCGCTGGCTGGCGTACGAGTTCAAGGGCAAGCCCGGCGATCCCCGGCGGCTGCCCCGCCCGTACGCCCCCTACCATCTGCGGCTCGACTGGATGATGTGGTTCGCGGCCCTCTCCCCCGCGTACGCGCGCGGCTGGTTCGACGGCCTCGTCGAGCGGCTGCTCGAAGGCGACCGGGACACGCTGCGCCTGCTGCGGCACTGCCCGTTCCCGGACGCGCCGCCCGCGTACGTACGGGCCCACGTGTACCGCTACCGGTACACGACCTGGCGCGAGCTGCGGGCGAGCGGCGCGTGGTGGGAGCGGACCTATGTACGGGAACTGCTGCCGCCGACGCGGCTGAGGTAGACGCGGCGGGCGGTACCGGCGAAGACGTCCGGGTCCGGGCCGCCGACGAGCGCCCGGGCGGCGTCGAGGACCTGCCCGTAGGTCGCGGCGAGGGTGCACACGGGCCAGTCGGAGCCGAACATCACGCGGTCCGTGCCGAAGGCGTCGAGGACGGTGTCGGCGTACGGGCGCAGGTCATCGGCGCTCCAGCGCGCCGGGTCGGCCTCGGTCACCAGGCCGGAGAGCTTGCAGACGGTGTTGGGCAGCGCGGCGAGCTGCCGCAGCCGGGTGCGCCAGGGCTCCAGGGCGCCGGAGGCGACGGGCGGCTTGCCCGCGTGGTCGAGCACGAAGAGGAGGTCGGGGTGGGCGCGGGCCGCTTCGACGCAGGCGGGCAGGTGGTGGGGCAGGACGACGAGGTCGTGGACGAGCCCGGCGGCGGCGAGGGCGTCCATGCCGCGTCCCACGTCGGGGCGCAGCAGCCAGCGCGGGTCGGGTTCGCTCTGGACCTGGTGACGGATGCCGGCGAGGCGGTCGCCACCGGGCAGGGCGCGCAATCGGGCGAGCGCGTCGGGCACGTCGGGGCGGGTCAGGTCGGTCCAGCCGACGACGGCGGCGACGAGGTTGTCGCGGCGGGCGAGGTCGAGGAGTTCGGGGGCCTCATCGGCGACGGTGACGGTCTGGACGACGACGGTGGCGGTGACGCCGTGCGCGCGGGCCTCGGGGGTGAGGTCGTCGAGGGTGAAGTCGCGTCGCAGGGGCGCGAGTTCGGGCCCGGTGATCCAGTCCTGGTCGCGGTGGGCGAGGTCCCAGACGTGGTGGTGGGCGTCGACGAGGGCGGGCGCGGCGGTCACGGCAGCTCCCAGACGACGGGCAGGCCGGCGTCCGCGCCCTCGGCGGAGTAGTCGTGGGCGACGTCGAGGAGTTCGGCCATCCGGGCCTGCCAGGTGATGTTGACGGGGAGGCGGTCGAGCCGTGCGAGGAGGCGGGCGTAGTCCTCGCACTCCAGGACGTGGAAGAGGTCGGTGCCGCTGCGCCAGATCGTCCAGTGCGTGGCGCCTGCGGCGCGGATGGCGGCGACGAGCTCGGCGGGGACCTCGCGGTGGGCTGCCTCGTACGCCTCGACGCGGTCGGCGCGGACCTTGGTGTGCAGGGCGACTCTCACGCGGGACTCTCCTGGTCGGGGGCGGGGGCGTCGGGGGCGGTGTCTTCAAGCGCGCCCGCTTCGGGGGCGGGGTTCTCGCGGTGACCGCTGTCCGGCGCCGGGGCCTGGGGCGCGGTCGGGGTCGGGGCCTGGGCCGGGGTCGGCACGTCGGGGTGGAGCAGGCCGCGCGCGCGGGCCTCCTCCCACAGCTCCCCGGGCACGGCGGACGTGAACTGCCTTGCCGTGTCCCGGACTTCGGCGGCGCTGCGGTTGCCGACGAGGATCCCGGCGACGGCGGGGTGGCCGAAGGGGAAGGCGAGGGCGGCGGCCCGCAGCGTCGTGCCGTAGCGCTCGGCGAGGGTCTGCCAGCGCAGGGCCCGGGCGACGAGGTCGGGCGGGGCGGCGGCGTAGTCGAAGGTGGCGCCGGGGCGGGGGTCGGCGAGCAGCCCGGAGTTGAGGACGCCGCCGAGGATCACGGCGACGCCCCGCTCGGCCGCCGCGGGCAGCAGGTCGGTCAGGGCGCTCTGGTCGAGCAGGGTGTAGCGCCCGGCGCACAGCACCACGTCGACGTCGGTCTCCCGGACGAACCGGGTGAGCGGCGCCGAGCGGTTCATGCCCGCGCCGATCGCGCCGACGAGCCCTTCGGCGCGCAGCCGCTCCAGAGCGGGACAGCCCTCGGTGAGGGCCTGTTCGGCGTGGTCGTCGGGGTCGTGCAGATAGGCGATGTCGACGCGGTCGAGACCCAGGCGGCCGAGGCTCGCGTGCAGGGAGCGGCGGACGCCGTCGGCGCTGAAGTCCCAGACGCGGCGGTGGGTGGCGGGCACCGCGAAGCCTTCGGCGAGGTCGTCTCCGCCGCCGTGGTGGGGTACGAGGAGGCGCCCGGCCTTCGTGGACAGGGTGTACTGCTCGCGGGGGCGCAGCCGCAGATGGGCGCCGACCCGGCGTTCGGACAGGCCGAGGCCGTAGTGGGGCGCGGTGTCGAAGTAGCGGGTGCCCGCGTCCCAGGCGGCTTCCAGGGCCGCGTCGGCGTCCTGGTCGGTGACGGGCGTGTAGAGGTTGCCGAGGGCGGCGGCGCCGAAGCCGAGGGGGGTGACGGGCACTCCGGAGCGGCCCAGGGTGCGGGCGGGGGCGGGCATCGGCGTCACTGCCCGGCGGGCCGCGGGCGCAGGCCCTGCATGCCTCCGTCGACGGCGAGGGAGGTGCCGGTGGTGGCGCCGGAGTGCGGGCTCGCCAGGTGGACGATGGCGGCGGCGACCTCCTCGGCCCGGACGAGGCGGCCGGTGGGCTGGCGGGCTTCGAGGGCGGCGCGTTCGGCGGCGGGATCGTCGGCGCGCTCCAGGAGGCGGCCGATCCAGGGGGTGTCGGCGGTGCCGGGGTTGACGCAGTTGACGCGGATGCCCTCGCGCAGGTGGTCGGCGGCCATGGCGAGCGTCAGGGAGTACACGGCGCCCTTGGAGGCCGCGTACAGGGCGCGCTGCGGCAGGCCCGCGGTGGCGGCGATCGAGCAGGTGTTGACGACGGCGGCGCGGCCCGAGGCGCGCAGCGCGGGCAGTGCGGCGCGGGTGACGCGGACCATGCCGACGACGTTGACGTCGAGGACGCGGTGCCATTCGGCGTCGTCGTTGTCGGCCACGGTGCCCTGGGCGCCGATGCCCGCGTTGTTGACGAGGATGTCGAGGCCGCCGAGGCCGGTGACGGCGGCCCCCACGGCGGCCCGTACGGCCATGTCGTCGGTGACGTCGGCGGCGTAGGCGCGCAGCGGCTTGTCGACGGCGGTGATGTCGCGGTCGAGGACGGCGACGGCGGCGCCGCGCGCGGTGAGCAGGTCGGCGGTGGCGCGGCCGATGCCGGAGGCGCCGCCGGTGACGAGGGCCGTGAGGCCGGCGAGGTCGTGAGCGGTCGCGCTCGTCATGCTGCGGCTCCGTTCGTGCGGTCGGGGCGGTGCGCGGCGCGGTCCTCGGCCCAGAACGGGCCGTCCGGGTAGGTGTAGCGGGCGAGGGACGCGGGGCGCATGGTGGCGGAGAAGCCAGGGGCGGCGGGCGCGGTGTAGTGGCCGTCGCGCAGGCGGACGGGGTCGGTGAAGTGCTCGTGGAGGTGGTCGACGTACTCGATGACGCGGTCCTCGGTGGTGCCGGAGACGGCGACGTAGTCGAACATCGACAGGTGCTGGACGAGTTCGCACAGGCCGACGCCGCCGGCGTGCGGGCACACGGGCACGCCGAACTCGGCGGCGAGGAGCAGGATGGCGAGGTTCTCGTTGACGCCGCCGACGCGGGCCGCGTCGATCTGGAGGACGTCGATGGCGCCGGCCTGGAGGAGCTGCTTGAACACGATGCGGTTCTGTACGTGTTCGCCGGTGGCGACCTTGACGGGGGCGACGGCGCGGCGGATCGCGGCGTGTCCGAGGACGTCGTCGGGGCTGGTGGGTTCCTCCACCCAGTACGGGTCGAACGCGGCGAGGGCGCGGGTCCAGCGGATCGCCTCGTCGACGTTCCAGCGCTGGTTGGCGTCGATGGCGAGGCGGATGCCGGGGCCGACGGCCTCGCGGGCGGCGCGGCAGCGGCGGATGTCGTCGTCGAGGTCGGCGCCGACCTTCAGCTTGATCTGGGTGAAGCCGTCGGCGACGGCCTGCCGGGCGAGGCGGGTCAGTTTCTCGTCGGAGTAGCCGAGCCAGCCGGGCGAGGTGGTGTAGCCGGGGTAGCCGCGCTCCAGGAGGCGGGCGGTGCGCTCGGCGGCGCCCGCGCGGCCCCGGGTGAGCAGGTGCAGGGCGCGGTCGGGGCTGAGGACGTCGGCGATGTAGCGGAAGTCGATCTGGGAGACGAGCCAGGCCGGGTCGGCGTCGGCGAGCAGGCGCCACAGGGGTTTGGCGGCGCGCTTGGCGGCGAGGTCCCACACGGCGTTGACGACGGCGCCGATCGCCATGTGCATCACGCCCTTCTCGGGCCCGAGCCAGCGCAGTTGGCTGTCGCCGACGAGGTCGCGGCCGAGGCTCGCGGGGTCGGCGCACAGCGCGTCGAGCGGCCGTCCGACGACGTGGTGGGCGAGGGCGCGGACGGCGGCGACCTGTACGTCGTTGCCGCGCCCGATGGTGAACGTGAAGCCGTGTCCCTCGTGTCCGTCGCCCGCGTCGGTGCGCAGCACGACGTAGGCGGCGGAGTAGTCGGGGTCGGGGTTCATGGCGTCGGAGCCGTCCAGCTCCCGGGAGGTGGGGAAGCGGACGTCGTAGGTGTCGACCGCGGTGACGCGGGGGGTGGTCGGGGGCACGGGTCGCCTTTCGGGCAGGGGGCGGGGGTCAGTCCTGGGCGCGGCCGGTGGTGACCCGGGCGATCATGAGGGCGACGAGGATGATCCCGCCGTAGATGGCGTCGATCCAGAAGGACGGCACCTGGGCCATGGTGAGCATCGTCTTGACGACGCCGAGCAGGAGTACGCCGGTGAGGGCGCCGAACATGGTGCCCTGGCCGCCGTCGAGGCTGATGCCGCCGATGACGGCGGCGGCGAACACCGTGAAGATCATGTTCTGGCCCTGGTTGGCGCCGATCGCGCCGACGTAACCGGTGTACATGAGGCCGCCGACCGAGGCGAGGATCCCGGCGACGACGTAGACGCCGAGGCGGACGCGGTCGACGCGGATGCCGGCGGCGCGGGCCGCTTCGAGGTTGCCGCCGATGGCGTACAGGGAGCGTCCCACCCGGTGGTACTTGAGGACGAGGCCGACGACGGCGAAGGCGAGGGCGGCGACCCACGCCGACATGGGGATGTGCAGGAAGGTGGTGGTGGCGAGGGTGAAGAACGCGTCGGGCATGCCGAAGAGGGTCTTGCCCTGGGTGGCGCCGACGAGCAGGCCGCGCAGGATGATCAGCATGGCGAGCGTGACGATGAAGGCGTTGAGCTTGACCTTGACGACGAGGACGCCGTTGAACGCGCCGATGACCGCGCCGACCACCGGGACCGCCAACAGGGCAAGTGCGGCGGGCAGTTCGGTGCCCCAGCCGGCTCGGGCGGCGGGCAGGACGAGGAGCGCGGCGACGGCCGGGGCGATACCGACGACGGATTCGAGGGAGAGGTCGAACTTGCCGGTGATGAGGACCAGCGACTCGGCCAGCACGACCATGGCGAGGGCCGCGGACGAGGCGAGGATGGAGATGAGGGTGGACTCGGTGAAGAAGGAGCCGTTGAGCAGTCCGCCGAGCAGCACGAGGAGCAACAGGGCGGGGACGAGGGCGAGTTCGCGGGCGCGGCGCACGAGGACGCTCCGCGCCTGAGCGCCGGACGCGGTGGCGGGGGGCGTGGGTGTCGCGGCCGAGGGGGCCTTGATGTCAGCCATGGCGGGCTGCTCCTTCACTGTCACTGTCGTGGGCGACCTCTTCGCTGTCGTGGGCGACCCCTTCGATGGAGGCGATGAGGTCGTGGTCCGACCAGCCCGCCGGGTGCTGCGCGACGACGCGGCCGTGGAAGAGGACGAGGACCCGGTCGCAGCGGCGCAGGTCGTCGAGTTCGTCGGAGACGACGAGGACGGCGGTGCCGTCCTCGCGCGCGCTGTCGACGCGCCGCAGCAGCGACTCCTTGGACTTCACGTCGACGCCGGCGGTGGGGTTGATGAGGACGAGGACGCGGGGTTCGCCGGCGAGGGCCCGGGCCATGACGACCTTCTGCGCGTTGCCGCCGGACAGATCGCTGACCGGCTGGTCGGGGCCTTCGGCGTGGATGTCGAGCCGGTCGATGAGGTCACGGGCGAAGGCCCTGCGGCGCGCGGTGGAGACGAACCCGTACCGGCCGAGGCGTCCGAGGACGCTCATGGTGGCGTTGTCGCCGATGGACATGCCGGTGACCAGGCCCTGGTCGTGCCGGTCGCGCGGTACGCAGCCGACGCCCGCGGCGAGGGCGGCGGGCACGTCTCCGAAGCGCAGCGGGCGGCCCTCGACGTGCGCGGTGCCGGAGGCGGGGGTGTGCAGTCCGGCGAGGGACTCGGCGAGCGCGATCTTGCCGCTGCCGCTGGACCCGGCGAGCCCGACGACCTCGCCGCGGCGCAGGCTCAGGTCGATGTCGTGGTACGTGTCCGAGGTCAGCGCCCGTACGTCGAGGACGACCGGGGCGTCCACCGCGCCTTGGGCGGCGACGGCCTCGGCGGCGGCCGCCGCCTGTTCGGCGACGGCCTCGCCCGCCATGGCCTCCACCAGTGCGGGGCGCGGGAGTTCGGCGACGGGGGCGGTGGTGATCCAGCGGGCGTCGCGCAGGACGGTGACGGTCTGGCAGACCTCGTAGACCTCTTGGAGGTGGTGGGAGATGAACAGGAAGGTGACGCCCGCGTCCTGGAGGGAGCGCATGCGGGTGAACAGGCGCTCGATCTCCTTGTTGTCGAGTTGCGCGGTCGGTTCGTCGAGGACGATGAAGCGGGCGCCCTGGCTGAGGGCGCGGGCGATCTCGACCATCTGCCGGTCCTCGACCTTGAGGTCGGCGGTGCGGGCGCCGGGGTCGACGCGCACGTCCCAGGTGTCGAGCAGCGCGCTCGCCTCGGCGTGCAGCGTCTTCCAGCGGAAGAAGCCGCGGCGGGCGTGGGGCGGCCGGCCGAGGAAGAGGTTCTCGGCGACGGTCAACTCGGGGACGACGGTGGGCTTCTGGTAGACGCAGGCGACCTTGGAGCGCCAGGCGTCGCGGTCGGTGAGGGGCGGCGCGGGCTCGCCGTCGAAGCGGAGCGTGCCCGCGTCCGGTGCCTGAAGGCCCGTCAGGACGGTGACGAGGGTGGACTTTCCGGCGCCGTTGCGGCCGACGAGGGCGTGCGAGTCGCCGGCGTGGACGGTGAGGCGGCCGTCTGCGAGGGCGACGGTGGGCCCGTACCGTTTGGCGATGCCCGTTGCTTCCACCAACGGGGCTGCGGTGGCGGTCATTTGACGGTGTTTCCCCACAGCTTGGGGTCGTCGACGTTGTCCTTGGTGACCAGCGGCGCGGGCAGTTGGTCCTCCAGCGTGCCGTCGGGCAGTCGGACGATCTCGGAGCCGTGGTCGGTCTTGCCGGGCTTGAATGTCTTCCCCCGCATCGCGGCCTTGATGTAGTACATGCCGTACTTGGCGTAGGCGTCGGCGGGCTGGGAGACGGTGGCGTCGATCTGGCCCTTGCGGATGGCGTCGAACTCCTGCGGGATGCCGTCGTTGGACACGATGGTGATGTGTCCGGCGCTGCCGGCCTTCTTCAGCAGGCCCTTGGACTTGAGGGTCTGGAGCGTCGGCGCGAGATAGACGCCGCCGGCCTGCATATAGATGCCCTTGAGGTCGCGGTCGGAGTTGAGCAGGGTGTCGAGCTTGGCGGCGGCGGTGTCCGACTCCCACTTCGCGGGGATCTCCAGGACCTTCAGCGCGGGGTACTTCTTCTTCACGCAGGCCCTGAACGCCTTGGAGCGCTCACGGCCGTTGACGGAGGCGAGGTCGCCCATGATCTGCACGACCTTGCCGGACTTGACCTGCCCGCCGAGGTAGTCGCACGCCTTCTCCCCGTACGCGACGTTGTTCGCCCGTACGACCATGGCGACCTTGCCCTTCTCGGGGGCGACGTCGACGGCGACGACGGGGACGCCCTTGCGTTCGGCCTGGTCGAGTCCGGCGGCGATGGCGGCGCTGTCGAGCGGGGCGACGACGAGGCCCTTGACGCCCTGGTTGAGCTGGTTGTTGATGTCGGTGATCTGCTGCGAGGGGTCGCTGTTGGAGTTGACGGTCTTGAGCGCGTCCACGCCCTCGGACTTCGCCATCTTCGGCACGTAGTCGTTGTACGACTGCCAGAACGGCGAGGTCAGCAGGGGCAGGATCACGCCGACCTTGCCGCCGCCTGCGCCGCCCGCGCCGCCGGATCCGCCGCCCGCCGCGTCCTTCGTGCTGCCGCAGGCGCTCAGGGCGAGGGCGGCGCACACCGGCAGGGCCGCCGCGCGCAGGGTGCGCCCTCGCCACGTCCGTCCGGCCTTCGCCCTCGTCGTGCCTTTCGTGGTGCCAGTCATCGGACCGCTCCTCGGCTTTCGGAGATCAGGGGGCGCGGCCGGGTTCCGCGCGTCCCGGCACCGGCCGCGCCGAGATATTTATCAGACCACTTTGCTCGGTCAACACCCCTCGTTCTCAAGTTTCTTCGGGTTTTACGGGTCTGAGACCTCGGAATGGTCCGACCTCTGCGCTAGTGGTCGGACCACTGGGCTGGTTAGACTGCGGCGCATCCAGCGGCCCCGTCGGGAGGACGTCAACGTGGAGCGGACCGCCTCGCAGCAGGGCACGGCCCCGCGGAAGGGCACGACCGTCACGGCGCGCGCCATCGAGCAGGTGAAGGCGATGATCGGCAGCGGCAGCCTGGAACCGGGCCAGCGGCTGCCCACCGAGCGGGATCTCGCCGCGCAGCTCGGCATCTCGCGGTCCTCCATGCGGGAGGCGATCCGGGCGCTGACCGTGCTCGGGGTGCTGGAAGCGCGGCACGGATCGGGCATCTACGTCACGCAGTTGGAGGCCGGCGACCTGCTGGAGACGTTCGGGGTGGTCGCGGACCTCTCGCGCGGGGAGCGGCTGGTCGAACTCCTCGAAGTGCGGCGCGTACTGGAGTCCACGGCGACGGCGCTGGCCGCCGCGCGGATCACGAAGCCGCAACTCGCGGAGGTCGCCGCGCACTTGGCGGCGATGGAGGCGACCGACGACCCCGAGGAGATCCTCTCCCACGATCTGGCGTTCCACCGGGTGATCGTGGGCGCGGCCGGGAACGGGACGATGGCGGCGATCCTGGAGGGGCTGTCCTCGCGGACGTTCCGGGCGCGGGTGTGGCGGGGGTATCAGGAGGAGGGGGCGTTCGAGCGGACGCGGCGGGAGCATGCGCGGATCCTGCGGGCGCTGAGGGCTCGGGATCCGGAGGCGGCGCGGGGGGCGGCGGCGGCGCACGTCGGCGAGGTAGAACACTGGATCACCTCCCAGTCCCCCTGAGCCTCGCCTCCGCGCCCCTAAGCAGAATTTCGCCTGCGGGTGGGTGGGGGCCGGCCGCACCGTTCCCCGCGCCCCTGGGCAGCACCTCACCTGCGGCCCGGTGGGGGCTGATCGCGCAGTTCCCCGCGCCCCTGGGCAGCATTTCGCCTGCGGCCCGGTGGGGGCTGATCGCGCAGTTCCCCGCGCCCCTTCGGTGCGCACTTCGTGCGCTACCTCCAGGACGGAAGGCGAAGCCTTCCGAAGACGGGGGAACAGGGGCGAAGCCCCGTTCCCCAGGGGCGCGGGGAACGGCGCGCTCAGCCCACCACCGGCCGGTGGACAACCACGCACAGGTGCGCCCCGTCAGGGGCGCGGGGAACTGCGCGAGAAGCCCCACCGGCCCGCAGACAACCACACACGCTCGTGCCCCGATAGGGGCGCGGGGAACTGCGCATCACGTCAAACCCCCCGCACCCCCCAAAAAGACCTCACCGTCACTTCCCGCCCGCCCCCGAAGCGCCCCCACCAGAAGATCCAGCGCCGCCTCGAACGAACTCCCCGCCATCAACCCCAGATAGGGCCGAACCGCGGCGACATGAGGATGCCCCTCCTCGGAGAGCCCCGCGTACACCGCCCCCCACGCAAGATCATCCGCCGCCCGCTTCCCGTCCGGCAGAGCCACATACGCCGCGTCCAACGCCGCATGCCCCAACACGGTGTCCACGAAGACCCCGTACCACCGCACCGCGTCCGCCGGCGCGAACCCACCCCGCAACAGCAGCCCGATCCCCGTGTCGACGGCCCGGAACTCATGCGCCCGCCGCGTCACACGGAACGCCGCCAGCGCCGCCACCCGCGGATGCGCCCGGTACCCGCGATGGATCCGCAGCCCCATCTCCCGCAGCCCCTCGTGCCACACGAACCCGTCCGGCTCGAACCCCGCCATCGCGTCCCCGATGATCCGGTCGGCGACGGCGAGCAGCAGATCGTCCGTGTTGTGGAAGTACCGGTACAGCGCGCTCGGATCGCATCCGAGGGCCGCCCCCAGCCTGCGCACGCTGAGCGCGTCCGGCCCGTGCTGCCCGACGAGCCGCAGCGCGCACTCCACGATGACGTCCTCGGACAGCAGCACCCCCGACCGCGTCGGCCGCCGCCGCCTCCGTTCCGCCGGCACCCGTGACTCACTCATCGCCACCGCCTCCCTCCCTGCCGCGTCCGGCACGGACCCCCGCCGCGCCCGCCTTATGTCAACACCATTGACGCACCGCTGACAAGGCCGGTTTGATCGCAGCCTCTTCCCGCACCGCCCCTTCCCGCCCCTCCCCTTCTCCGGTCCCAGGAGCCTGCCCATGAGAAGTGAATCCCCAGGTCTGCGCCGTTCCCTCGGTGTCGTGGACGGCGTCGCGGTCGCCGCCTCCAGCACCGCCGCGACCACCAGCATCGGCATCGGGATGGGCTCACTGGCGGCGACGGTGGGCCTCCAGGCACCGGCGATCCTGCTCGTGGCGTTCGTCCCGATCCTCGGCATCGCCACCGCGTACGCCCGTCTGAACCGCGACGAGCAGAACATGGGCAGCGGCTACGTCTGGGTGGGCCGTTCGCTCGGCCCGTGGCTGGGCTTCCTGACGGGCTGGGTCACGCTCGTCGGCACCCTGGTCTTCATGGCGTACACGACGGCCGTGACGGGTTCGGTCTTCCTCCAGTTCGCCGTGAAGGCCCATCTCACCTCCCTGGCAGGGCTCCGCCTGGACCCGAACTCGACGGCGCTCTCCACGGTCGTGGGCCTGATCGTGCTCGCGGCCGTGACGGTCACGGCGGTCACCGGCATCCGCAAGGCGACGCGCCTGCAGACCTGGCTGCTGGTCTTCGAGTACGTGGTGCTGCTCGGGTTCTGCGGCTGGGCGCTGGTGACGGGCGCGCACGCGTTCTCGTGGGCGTGGCTGAACCCGTTCGCCGTGCACGACGGCACCGGCTTCGCGCAGGGCCTCGTCCTCGCGGTGTTCTTCTTCTGGGGCTGGGACGCCGCGTTCAGCGTCACCGAGGAGACCGAGGACGTACGGGACGCGGGGCGCGGCGGGTTCATCGCCCTGTTCACGATGCTGGCGCTGTTCCTGTACGGGTCGGTGGCGTTCCAGCGGGAGATGTCGCTGCCCGAGCTGGTCGAGCAGGGTCCGCAGGCGCTCACGTATCTCGGCGCGAAGCTCGCGGACGAGCCGTGGGCGAGCCTGCCGCTGCTGGCGCTGCTGTTCTCGGCGGTGGCCTCGCTCCAGTCCAGCGTCATCCCGACGGCGCGGGGCCTGCTGGCGATGGGCCGGGACCGCACGATGGGCGGGGTGTGGACGCGGATCAGCCCCCGTTACGGTTCGCCCGCGCTCGGCACGGTCCTCGTCACGTCGATCTCGGCCGCGCTCGCGCTGCTGGCGCTCGCCATCCCGAAGCTGAACGAGATGATCCTCGCGGCCGTGAACTCCATCGGTCTGGTCGTCGCCCTCTACTACGGACTTACGGCACTGGCGTGCGCGGTCCGCTTCCGCGCGCTGCTGCGTACGGCACCGCGCGAGGCGCTGCGCGCGGTCGTCGCGCCGGGGGTGAGCGGCCTGGCGCTGCTCGGCATCGGCGTCTACCTCGGGCGGGACTACGCGACGATGAGCGACCGGTTCGAACTGAGCCCGGACAACGGCTGGTTCATGCTGGCGGTGCCGCTCACGATCATCGTCTCCGGGCTCGGCATGGCCGCGTACGCCAAGTACCGGCGCCGCTCTCCCTACTTCACGACCGGGCGCGGCACGGACGCCGACGCCCTCGTCCTCGCCGCCCCCGACAAGATCTGACCGCCTCTCCTGCTGTGCCCGTAACCGCTGTACCCGTACGAGGAGTTGTTCCGCATGACCGACACCGCAGCCGCCGATCTCGTCTTCACCGGCGGTCCGGTCCACACCGGCTCGCCCGCCCGTTCCCGCGCCACGTCGGTGGCGGTGCGCGGGGAGCACATCGTCGCCGTGGGCCACGACGAGGTACGGGAGTTGATCGGTCCGCGTACCGAAGTCGTGGACCTGGCGGGCAAGTTGCTCGTCCCCGGGTTCCAGGACGCGCACGCCCATCCGGTGGGCGGCGGGATGGAACTGGGCCAGTGCGACCTGAGCGGGCACACCACGCTCGCCGCGTACCGGGAGCGGATCGCCGCGTACGCCAGGGAGCACGCCGGCGCCGAGTGGATCACCGGGGGCGGCTGGGCGATGGAGGCGTTCCCCGGCGGGCTGCCCACGGCCGCCGAGCTGGACGCGCTGGTGCCGGACCGGCCGGTGTACCTGGTGAACCGGGACCACCACGGCGCCTGGGTGAACTCGGTGGCCCTGGAGCGCGCCGGCATCGACGCCCGTACGCCCGATCCGGCCGACGGACGCATCGAACGCGACGCCGACGGACAGCCCACCGGCATGCTCCAGGAGGGCGCGGCGAACCTCGTCGGCCGCCTGCTGCCGCCGGTGACCCGCGCCGAGCTGATCGAGGGCCTGCTGCGCGCGCAGGAGCTGCTGCACTCGCTCGGCATCACCGCGTGGCAGGACGCGCTGCTCGGCGAGCACGCCAACCTCACCGACCCGACCGCCGCCTATCTGGCCTGCGCGGACGACGGGCGGCTGACGGCGCGGGTGGTGGGCGCGCTGTGGTGGGACCGGGCGCGCGGCACCGAGCAGATCGAGGAACTGCTCGCCCGGCGCGCGTCCGGCACCCGGGGGCGGCTGCGCTGCACGAGCGTGAAAATCATGCAGGACGGAGTCGCGGAGAACGGCACGGCGGCCCTCCTCGGCCCCTACCTCGACGGCTGCGGCTGCGCCTCCGACAACAGCGGCATCAGTTTCGTACCGCCCGAGGAGCTGAAGACGTACGTGACCGCGCTCGACGCGCACGGCTTCCAGGTGCACTTCCACGCGCTCGGCGACCGGGCCGTGCGGGAGGCGCTGGACGCGGTGGAGGCGGCGCGCGCGGCGAACGGGCGCAGCGACACCCGCCCGCACCTCGCGCACCTCCAGGTCGTGCACCCCGACGACATCGGCCGGTTCAGGGAGCTGGGGGCGAGCGCGAACATGCAGCCGTTGTGGGCGGCGCACGAGCCGCAGATGGACGAGCTGACGATCCCGTTCCTCGGCGCGGAACGGGCCGGGTGGCAGTACCCGTTCGGGGCGCTGCTGCGGTCGGGGGCGACGCTGGCCGCGGGCAGCGACTGGCCGGTGAGCAGCCCGGACCCGATCGAGGGCATCCATGTGGCGGTCAACCGGGTGCTGCCGGACGCCCCGGCGGGGACGCCGGTGTTCCTGCCGGAGCAGCGGATCGGGCTCGGGGACGCGCTGGCCGCGTACACGGCGGGCAGCGCGTACGTGAACGGCCTCGACGACCGCACCGGCACGGTCACGGCCGGGCACCTGGCGGACCTGGTGGTGCTCGACCGCGACCCGTTCGCGGGGCCGGAGCGGGAGATCGGGGCGACGCGGGTGGAGCAGACGTTCGTGGGCGGGCGGCGGGTGTACGCCAGGGCGTGAGCGGTCCGCGCCCGCCCCTGCGCTCACACCCGGGACTTGTACAGGCCGAACTCCTTGAGGTGGACACTCGCGCGGGCCTGCGTGACGCGCACCCGCCAGCGACGGGCGGTGACCGGGACGGGCAGCGGCAGGACGCGGGCGGCGCCGATGGTGCCGAGCGAGGCGACAGCGGTCCAGGCGCCGTCGACCTCGGCCTCGACGGTGAACGCCTCGACCTGCTGCCCGTGCCGGATGTCCTCGGCGAGCCGGACGCGGTCCACGGCGAGCGGCCTGCCGAGGTCGAGGGTGCGGACCCGGTCGCCGTCGTCGCGGACGCGGGCGCCGCGCGCGAGGTCCTCGGGCAGTTCGGCGCGGACGCGGTCGCGGAACTCCTTGAGCCGGGCGACGTCGGCGGCGGGCAGCAGGCCCTTGGTGTCCGGCGGGACGTTGAGCAGGAGGACGGCTCCGCGGCCCACCGAGCGGAACCAGATGTCGGTCAGTTGCGCGACCGACTTGGGCTGCTGGTCGGCGTGGTAGAACCAGCCGGTCCTGATCGACACGTCGCACTCCGCCGGCCACCACTGGAGGTACGCGGCCTTGGTGCGGGCCTCGGCGAGCGCGTCGCGGCTGCCGTTGTCGGGGGCGTCGTAGGCGAGCGCGTAGTCGTACTTGCCGTTGCCGGTGTCCTTGACGGGGATGACGCTCCACTCGTTCTCGCGGGCCATGCCGCCCTCGTTGCCGACCCAGCGGACATCGGGCCCGGACACGGCGACCGACGCGTTCGGCGCGAGGGCCCTGATCAGCGCGTACCAGCTATCCCAGTCGTACGCCTCGACCTTGTCGGAGGGGATGCGGCCCTGCGCGCCGTCGAACCACACCTCGTCCACGGGCCCGTACTCGGTCAGCACCTCGTAGAGCTGGTTGAGCATGTGCGCGCCGTAGTCGGTGGCGGCGAGCCGGAAGGTGGGCAGGCGCCGCCCGGCCCGGTCGTCGCCGTCGACGAGCGCGGGCACGGTACGGGTGGTGCGGGCGCTGCCGTTGGCGTAGACGCCGTCGAGGTACTGGTTCTCGTCGGCGGGCGAGATGTAGACGCCGACCTTCAGCCCGTACTTGCGCATGGAGTCGGCGAAGGCGCGCAGCACGTCGCCCTTGCCGCCGCGCCAGCTGCTGGAGCGGACGCTGTGCGCGGTGTAGCGGGAGGGGTAGAGCACGAAGCCGTCGTGGTGCTTGACGGTGAGGATCGCCAGCCTGAAGCCGCCGTCGCGCAGGGCCCGGGCCCACTGGTCGGTGTCGAGCCCGCTCGGCTGGAAGACGTCGGGGTCCTCGTCGCCGGTCCCCCATTCGAGCCCGGTGAAGGTGTTGACGCCGAAGTGCAGGAACGCGGTCTGCTCCAGCGCCTGCCAGGCGAGCTGCCGGGGCGTGGGCCGCACCCGCGCGGCCTTGGCGACGAGCTGTTCGGGGGTGTCGTCGGGTGAGACGGGGATACGGAAATGCGGTTCGCCGCCGGTCGTGGGGGCGGGCGGCGCGCCGGGAGCCGTGGCGGGCGGCGCGGCGGCGGCCGGGGCGGTGAGCGCGGGCAGGGCGGTCGCGGTGAGCGCGGCGGTGGCGGTGGCGGCGCCGAGGAGCTGACGTCGATTCAGGGGCATCGGACAGTGATCCCTTCGAGTCGGTCGCGGGGCGCTTCCTCCCGGGGGCGCTCCGGTCATGACATCGGATGGTTCAACGGGATCAGGGAGAGGTCAATAGGTCTTTCGCGCGGTCCACTTGGACATTTGCGCGGGGCGCGGGGGCTTGCCACCCGGAAGCCTCCGATGTATCAGAGGCCGGGGCGGCTCCGGGACGCGGATCACGAGCGGGCCGAACACGCGAGCGGACCGGACACACGAGCGGGCCGGACACACGTGCGCCCGCGCCCCTCGCTGTGAGGGACGCGGGCGTGCGCTTCGGCGCCGGGGGCGCCGGGCTCAGTCGACGCTGGGCAGGATGTGGGGCTCGGCGAGGTCGTCCTCGTACCCGGCGAGCCGGATCGGGGCCGACCGGGCCCACACATCCAGGCTGCCGAGCTTCTCGGGTCGTCGCACGATCCGCTCCGCACGTTCCTTGGGACGCTGTTCACGTTCGGTGGTCTCTGGTGTCACCGCGCACTCCTTGTGTGTCGGGTAACCCGCTCGGCAGGACCGGCCCAGCATCGCGCGGGGCTCCGGTACGCCCGATCGGGCTTGAGTGGAAGGCCAGTTCGGGCGCGGTGGCGCCGGTTGTCGCTGGTGGGATCGGCCGTGGTGACCGGCCTCTCCCCGGACGGAACCATGGGTACGGGTGGGACCCACGTGCGGTAACCGTCCGGCTACAGAGTAACCAAATGAGCGCGGGTCCGCTCGATGGGGTGGAAACCCGCTCGCCCACTGGAGGTCGACAGGTGTTCATTCAGCCACGCGGCCCCCTTGCCGCGCGACTGCTTTTCGCTCCGTGAGACGGCCCGCGCGGCCCGGTCGTCCCCGCCGCCGGGGCGCGTGGGGCGCGGCGGGCCGGAGGGGCGGGCGGGGCGCGGTTCAGGGCGTCGGCGCAGGCCGGGCCGTGTCGATCGCCGGGTCGGGATCGTCGGGCGGGGCCGGGGACGGGCGGGACGTGGTGGCGATCGTGCCGCTCGGGAGAGCCGGGGCGGGCGCCCGCGTCAGCGGTCCCCCGGGCGGCGGCGGGCCCGTCGGGGAGGGCGTCGTGGTCCCGGCCGCCTCCCGGGCGAGGGCGTCGAAGTCCACGTCACCGGTGTGTTCGAGCATCGTGATGTGGTCGAGGACGGTCTGATTGGCGTCGGTGGCCAGTTCTCGTACCAGGGCGTTGCGCGTGGTGTGACGCACCTGTGCGATGGCCGCGAACACTTTCCCGTGCGAGTCACGCAGCAGATTGGCGAACTTCCGCTCGTAGTCCGCGCCGCGCGCCGCCGTCAGCTCGCGCAGCCAGCCCTGCTGCTGGGGGTTCGGCTGGTTCGGGAGTTCCAGGCCGAGCCGGGCGGCGACGAGGCGTACGCGCTGGTCGAGGTCGGTGTGGCCGACGACGAGATGGTCGCCGGCGTCCCGGATCGCCCGCGTCGGCGCCCGCTCCATGGCCTGCTGGCCCGCCGGGATCTCCCACAGCCCGGCGAGCCGCACCTTGACGATCAGATCCCGGTCCGCCGCCGACAGCGGGCCCCAGGGCGTGGCGACGGTCCCGGCGTCGAGGTTCGCCTGCCCGGTGCCCGACCGGTCGGCGTACGACCAGATGGGGAACGCGAGCGCGCCGAGCGTGGCGAGCAGGGCGGCGAGGATGAGGGCGGTGCCGTTGACGCGGCGCAAGCGGGCCTCCCGGAGACCGGCGCGGGGCTCGCCGGGCGGGCGAGCGGTGCAGGGACACCGGGAGGTACGCGTGGGACGGCCGCCGTGTTCAGCGGGCGGCCGGTTTCTCCGCGGCCTCCCCCGCATCGCTCTCGTCGGTGTCGTCGTCCCGGCGCGCGTCGCGGCCGCGGCCGCCCCAGGCGCGGACGACGAGGACCGCGCCGACGACGCCGACGAGGGCGACGAGGGCGACGAGCAGCGCCGCGTCAGGTACTTGATCCCCGACGCCCCGCGCCCACTGCTCGGCGGCGAACGAGTCGTCCACGTCGAGCAGCCCGGGCAGCGCCGTCGTCCCGTCGAACACCAGGAACAGCGTGCCGAGCGCGAGGAAGAACAGACCCGAGGCCAGGGACGTCGAGTGCGCCTCGAACCGCCCGATCCGCACCGGGCGCCCGCGCAGCCAGCGCCGCCGCCCGAGGTCGAACCGGTCCCACAGCAGCGCGAGCAGGAACAGCGGCACCGCCATGCCGAGCGCGTACACGGCCAGCAGGGCACCCCCGTACACCGGATGACCGCCGAGGGCCGCGACCGTGAGGACGCTGCCGAGGATCGGCCCGGCGCAGAACCCGGCGAGGCCGTAGACAGCGCCGAGCGCGTACACGGACAGGGCGCTGGTGGGGCGGATGCGGCCGGACAGTTCGGTCATACGCCGGGAGGCGAAGCCGCGGCCCGCGATCTGGAGGACGCCGAGCGCGATGATCAGCCAGCCGCCGACGGTGACGAGGAGGTCGCGGTTGCCGTAGAAGAAGCGGCCCGCGTAGGAGCCGGCGGCGCCGAGCGGGACGAGGGTCGTGGCGAGCCCGAGGTAGAAGACGCCGGTACGGGCCACCAGCCTCGTCGGGGTGTCGATGGAGTAGGCGAAGAACGCGGGCAGCAGCAGCGCGCTGCACGGGCTGAGCAGCGCGAGCAGCCCGCCGAGGAACGCCGCGAAGTAGCCGATGTCGCTCATCGGCCGCCCTTCGCGTCGGAGGCGGCGCCCGCCTTCGCGTCCGCGATGGCCTGCTCGAAGACCTCGGCGGGCTGGGCGCCCGCGAGGGGCTGCCCGTTCACGAGGAACGAGGGCGTGGAGGTCGCGCCCAGCCCGTACGCCTCCTCCTGGTCCTTGCGGACGGCGGCCCGCGCCTTGTCGCTGTCGCGGTCGCGGCGGAACCGGTCGAGGTCGTCGACGCCCGCCTGCCGCGCGAGGGCGTCGAGGCGGTCCGCGCCGAACCCCTTCTCCTTCGCGCCGTCCGCGTACGCGGCCCGGTGGAACTGCCAGAACCGGCCCTGCTGCCCCGCGGCCCAGCTCGCGCGGGCGGCGGCCTCGGACTCGGCGCCGAAGATCGGGAAGTTGCGCCACTCGATGCGCAGGGTGCCGTCCTCGACGTACTTCTTCACGAGGCCGGGTTCGGTGTCGCGGGCGAACTTGCCGCAGTAGCCGCACTTGAAGTCGGCGTACTCGATGAGCACGACGGGCGCGTCGGCGCGGCCCTGCGCGAGCGGGTCGCCCTTGTCGCGGCGGGCGAGCGCGCTGAGCGCCTTGCTCGCCTCGTCGCCGCCGCGCCCGCCGGCCTCCTGCCCGGACGACGCGGGGCGGGAGTCGGGGCGGGTCGCGGTGTAGGAGACGGTGCCGAGCAGGGCGGCGGCCACGACGACGCCGGCGATCCCGAGGACGAGGGGGCGGCGCTTGGCGGTGGCGGAGGTGTTCTTGGGCATGACGAAGTCGTCCTTGCGTACGGGGAAGCGGTCGGGCGATGACGCGGGTGCGGGCAGGAGAGGGCCCGGGAGCGTCGGCTACACGCGCAGGACGGACAGTTCGACGGGGGTGGGTGGGTCGTGCGGGGGCGGGGCGCGCCCGGCCGGGACCCGCGGCACGAGCGGGTCGAGGACGGCGCAGCCGCCGGCGGCGTGCTCGTGGACGAGGGGCGCGAGCAGTTCGTGCGCGGATCCGGTGCGCGCGGGCACGCCCTGACGGCTGTCGGGTGCGTGCCGGTCCTGCGGGTCGCAACCGGGGGCGACGGGGGCGGTCTTGACCGCGGGGGCGGCCTCGGCGACCGTGGCGGCGTGCGCGGTCCGCGCGTCCGCCGCGCCCTGGCACACGCCGCCCAGCACGGCGACGAGCAGCGTCACCAGCAGGGCGTGGACGGCGGTACGGGACATGCGGGCCATTGTGCCGCACCGGGCGGACGGACCGTTAACGTCCCGTTGACCGGTGCGTCAGGTCCCCATGGTGGGCTGGCGCACGGCAGCACAGGAGCGTCGGGAGGAGCCGTCCATGGAACGCGTCGGGCCGCGCGATGTCGGGGAGTTGATGGCCGTGCTGCGGGCGTGCCGGGGCGCCTGGGACACCCCGGACCGCTCCGGCGACCCGGTCGATCTGCACGACCACGCGCTGCAGACGGCCGCGCTGCTGCGCCGGTCGCGGCCCAGCGACAAGGAGTTGCAGGTCGCCGGTCTCGTGCATGACATCGGGCATCTGCTGTGCCCGGGCGACGACGCGGGTCACGCGCGTCGGGCGGCGGACGCGGTGCGCGGGCTGCTCGGCGAGCGGGTGGCGCGGCTCGTGGAGCTGCACGTCCCGGCGAAGCGGTATCTGGCGGCGGTCGAGCCGGGCCGTGGTCTGTCGGCGCAGAGCGCGCTGACGTTGGACGCGCAGGGCGGGCCGATGACGCCGGAGGAGGTCGCGGAGTTCGCGGCGGACCCGCTGGCCGAGGCGGCCGTCGAGCTGCGACAGGCGGACGACGCGGGCAAGGTCGTCGGCCTGGACGCGGGCGTCCTCGACGACTGGCTTCCGGTGCTTGAACGGGTGGCGGGCATGGCGGGCGCGTACACGCACTGACGGGCGCGTACGCGAGCGGGCGGCGGCACGCGGGTGCGGGCCGCCGCCCCTTCACGCGAGGCGCGGGCGCCGGGTCACCACTTGCCGGGCTCGTAGTCCTTCAGGAAGACGCCGTACACGTCGTCGCCGTGCTCGCCGCGCACGATCGGGTCGTAGACGCGGGCGGCGCCGTCGACCAGGTCGAGCGGGGCGTGGAAGCCCTCCTCGGCGAGCCGCAGCTTGTCGTAGTGCGGGCGCTCGTCGGTGATCCAGCCGGTGTCGACGGACGTCATGAGGATGCCGTCGCTCTGGAACATCTCCTGGGCGCTGGTACGCGTCACCATGTTCATCGCGGCCTTGGCGGCGTTGGTGTTGGGGTGGCCCGCGCCCTTGTAGCCGCGGCCGAAGACGCCCTCCATCGCGGAGACGTTGACGACGTACGCGCGACCGCTCGCCGCCTTCTTCGCGGCGTCCGCCATCGCCGGGCGCAACGCGCTGATCAGGATGAACGGCGCGGTGTAGTTGCAGAGCTGGGTCTCAAGCAGCTCCACCGGGGAGATCTGCTCGATGGTCTGGACCCAGGTGTTGGAGTCGACGACGTCCGGGACGAGGCCGCCCGCGTCGATCGCGGTGCCGTCGAGGTGCCGCTCGACGCTGGCGTTGCCGGCGACGAGGGCGAGGTCGGCGACCTTCTGCGCGTCGAGACCGCTGGTGCCGAGCGGCAGCGCGGCGATGCCGTCGACGGCGCCCGAGTTGAACGCGCCGATGACCGTGTGCGGAGGCAGTTCGCCCGCGGGCAGCGGCGCGCTCTCGCCCTCGACGAGGGCCGCGTAGGCGGAGGGCAGGCGGCGCACGGTCTGCGTGGCGTTGTTGACGAGGATGTCGAGGGGACCTGCCGCGCTGACCTGCTCGGCGAGGGCGACGGCCTGGCCCGGGTCGCGCAGGTCGATGCCGACGACCTCCAGGCGGTGCAGCCACTGCGCGGAGTCCTCCATCGCCTTGAAGCGGCGGATGGCGTCCTTCGGGAAGCGCGTCGTGATGGTCGTGTGGGCGCCGTCCCGCAGCAGCCGCAGCGCGATGTACATGCCGATCTTGGCGCGTCCGCCGGTCAGCAGGGCGCGCTTGCCGGTGAGGTCGGCGCGGGCGTCGCGCTTGGAGCGGTTGACGCGGGCGCAGTCGGGACAGAGCTGGTGGTAGAAGTAGTCGACCTCTACGTAACGGCCCTTGCAGGTGTAGCAGGAGCGCGGGCGCTGGAGTATCCCGGCGATCCGGCCCTCCTCGACCTGCGACGACGGCAGCAGGCCCTCGGTCTCGTCGTCGATGCGCTGGGCCGAGCCGGTCGCGGTGGCCTCGGTGACGGCGCGATCGTGAGCCGTCTTCGCCGCGCGGCGTTCCTGGCGGCGGCGCTGCTTGACCGTGCGGTAGATGCCGGCGGTGGCGCGGCGGACGGTGATCGCGTCCGGGTGGTCGACCTCCAGCTTGTCCAGTTCCTCCAGGACGCTCAGGCAGACGGCGAGGCGGTCGGGGTCGATGCCGGGCCCGTAGACGCCGTCGTCCGGGGTGTCCCGGGACTCGGGGGTCTCCTGCCTCTGCCGGGTCTCCTGGGCGTCCTGGGTGTCCTCGGTGTCCGTGGCCTCGGCGGCCGTGGGGGCCTGATTGTCCTCTGTCACGGTCATCGCCGCTGCTGTTCCTCGTGTCGCTCGTGCCGGGTGCCCTCTGGGGCGTGCGGCTGCCAAAAGGCGGCACCTTACAGGTCTCGGAGCGGTTCCCGCCAGCTCCGGAGGATACGTGGGCGCTGCGCCCCCCACCAAATGGCCTCCGGCCCGGCCCCGGGTCTTTGAGCGGGTGGGGGCTCCACTCGGTGGGAACCCACGACTCTCGCCGTGGCCGATCGCGCGGTTCCCCGCGCCCCTGGGGTGAGTGGGTGGCTCCGGCCGGTGGGTTTCCTCGACTCTCGTCGTGGCTGATCGCGCAGTTCCCCGCGCCCCTAGGTGAGTGGGTGGCTGCGGCCGGTGGGTTTACCTCGACTTTCGTCGTGGCTGGTCGCGCAGTTCCCCGCGCCCCTGGAGGGGCGACTGCGTCGCCACCTCCTCCCCTGGGGAGCTGGGGCGAAGCCCCGCTCCCTCAGGGGCGCGGGGAACTGCGCAACCTCAGCTGCAAGCAGCCTCCGCTGGATGACTCCCTAAGGGGCGCGGGGAACTGCGCAACGTTCAGGTCAGCAGGGGCTCACCCGGAGAACTCCTCAGGGGCGCGGGGAACTGCGCGACCAGCCCCCACCGGCCCGCAGGTGACCACGCACAGGTGTGCCCCCACTGAGGTCAGTGAACGGGCTGGTTCTTGCCGAGGGCGATCACACCGGACCCCGAGACGGTGTACAGCTCCGCGTCACGCACGGGATTGACCCCGATCGTCGCCCCGGCCGGCACCTCCACGTTCTTGTCCAGCACAGCGCCCCGCACGACCGCCCCCCGCCCCACCCGCACATTGTCATGCAGCACGGACCCCTGCACGACAGCGCCGTCATCGACATGCACCCCGGGCGAGAGCACCGACCGCGTCACCTGCCCCCGGATCACACACCCGGGGCTGACGATGGAGTCGGAGGCGATGCCGCCCGCGCAGAACCGGGCCGGCGGCAGTTGTCCCGGATGCGTGTAGATGGGCCAGCGCCGGTTGTCGAGGTTGAACACGGGCGCGTCCGAGATGAGGTCCATATGGGCCTCGTAGTACGCGTCGAGGGTGCCGACGTCCCGCCAGTACCCATGATCCCGCTCCGTCTCGCCGGGCACCCGGTTGCCGTCGAAGTCGTAGAGCTGCGCGACACCGCGCTCGGTGAGCATGGGCAGGATCGAGCCGCCCATGTCGTGCGCGGAGGAGTCGTCCTCGGCGTCCTGGCGCAGCGCGTCGATGAGCGTCTTCGTCGTGAAGACGTAATTGCCCATCGAGGCGAACACCTCGCCGGGGCTCCCCGGCAGCCCCGGCGGATCGGACGGCTTCTCCAGGAACGCGTCGACGCGCGTGCCGTCGCGGGCCGGCGTGATGATGCCGAACGCCGACGCCTGCGCGCGCGGCACCCGGATGCCGGCGACGGTGACGCCCGCGCCGGACTCGATGTGCTGCGCGAGCATCTGGCGCGGGTCCATGCGGTAGACGTGGTCGGCACCGAACACCGCGATGTAGTCGGGCTGTTCGTCGTGGACGAGGTTCAGGGACTGGAGGATCGCGTCGGCGCTGCCGAGGTACCAGCGCGGACCGAGCCGCTGCTGCGCGGGGACGGGTGTGACGTAGTTGCCGAGCAGACTCGACATCCGCCACGTCGTGGTCACATGCCGGTCGAGGGAGTGCGACTTGTACTGCGTGAGCACGCAGATCCGCAGCACGTCCCCGTTGACCAGGTTGGAAAGGACGAAGTCGACCAGGCGGTACGTGCCGCCGAAGGTCACCGCGGGTTTCGCCCGGTCCGCGGTGAGCGGCATCAGCCGCTTGCCCTCCCCTCCCGCCAGTACGATCCCGAGCACCGAAGGCCCACCGCGCATCGCAACCCCCTGTGGTGTGGGCGCACTCAGGCGCCGTCGAGGATCTCCTCGTACACATCGACCGTGCGCCGGGCGACCGCGTCCCAGCCGAACTCCGCGCTCGCCCGCTGTCTGCCCGCCTCGCCCATGCGGCGGGCGGTGGCCGGGTCGCCGACCACCTCGTTCAGCGAGGCGGCGAGCCCCGCCTCGAAGGCGTCCGGGTCGGCCTGCGCGTACGGCACGAGCAGGCCGCTCTCGCCGTGCGCGACGACTTCGGGGATGCCGCCGACCCGGGAGGCGACGACGGCCGTGCCGCAGGCCATCGCCTCCAGATTGACGATGCCCAGCGGCTCGTACACCGAGGGGCACACGAACACCGTGGCGTGCGTGAGGAGTTGGACGACCTCGCCGCGCGGCAGCATCGTCGGGATCCAGTGCACGCCTTCGCGGTGCTGCTTCAACTCGGTGACCAGCTCCCGGAATTCGCGCCCGATCTCCGGGGTGTCCGGCGCCCCCGCGCAGAGCACGAGCTGCACGCCCGGGGCGAGTTCGCGCGCCGCGCGCAGCAGGTGCGGCACGCCCTTCTGGCGGGTGATGCGGCCGACGAACAGGGCGTAGGGGCGCTCCGGGTCGACGCCGAAGCGGCGCAGTACGTCGGTGGCGGGGTCGGCGCGGTACAGGGAGACGTCGATGCCGTTGTGGACGACGCGGACCTTCTTCGGCTCCAGCGCCGGGTAGCAGGCGAGGATGTCGTCGCGCATGGCGCGGGAGACCGCGATGACGCCGTCGGCGGCCTCGATCGCGGTGCGTTCGGCCCAGGCCGACAGCGCGTAACCGCCGCCGAGCTGTTCGGCCTTCCAGGGGCGCAGCGGCTCCAGGGAGTGGGCGGTCATCACGTGCGGGATGCCGAGGTGGAGCGCGCCGAGATGGCCGGCGAGGCTCGTGTACCAGGTGTGGGAGTGCACCAGTTCGCGGCCGGAGAGGGCCGCCGCCATGGACAGGTCGACGGAGAGGGTGCGCAGCGCGTCGTTGGCGCCGTCGAGCGCGGGCCAGGCGCGATGGCGGCGCACGCCGTCGCCCGAACCCTCGCCCCAGGTGTGCACCGTGAGGTCGACGAGGGGGCGCAACTCCCTTGCCAGGAACTCGACATGGACTCCGGCGCCGCCGTAGACGTCCGGCGGATACTCCCTGGTCAGCAGTCCCACTCGCACGCGCGGCCCCCGTCGTCGCTCGCCACCACCGACCCAGGCGTTTCTGTCCTCGTGTCGCCCTTGCATGGTCACCCATGAAGGGCCCGCGCGAAAGAGTGCGTACGGCACGAGGCGTGGGATCCGCCCCTGAGGTACCCGTCCACGGGATGACACCGGCCGGGGCGTACTCCATACGGAGTACGGCGCGATGCCTGCTCAGGTCGGACGACAAGACCGCGCCGGCGAGAGATCGTGGAGGTATGGAACCCGTGAGCGCTGCGCGCCGCACCCGGAGGGCCGCCGGATGAGTGCCCTGGCACTGGCGGTGCTGCTCTCCCTCGTCTCCGCGGTCGCGTACGCGGGCGGCGCCATCGTGCAGGAGCGCGTGGCGCAGACCTCGCCCGCCACGGCGTACGCGCCGCTGCGCAGGCCCGCCTGGTGGGGCGCGGGTGGCCTGAACGGGCTGGGCGCGCTGCTGCACGTCGTGGCCCTCGCGTTCGGCCCGCTGAGCCTCGTGCAGCCGCTCGGGGCGCTGACGATCGTGCTGGCGCTACCGATGGCGGCGCTGTTGGTGGGGCGCAGGGCGGGGGCGACGGCCTGGCGCGGGGCGATCATGGCGGCGGTCGGGCTCGCGGGTCTGCTGGCGCTGACCAGGCAGGCGGCGGAGACCGCGCTCGACGGGCCGGAGCGGCTGGTGGTCGGCCTGGTCACGGCCGGCGGGGTGCTGCTGCTGATGACGTCGGCGCGGGCCGCGCACCGGCATCCGGCGGTGCGGGCGGTGCTGCTCGCCACGGCGTCGGGCGGCGCGTTCGGCATGGCGTCGGTGTTCACGAAGTCCGTGACCGTGGACTGGGCGGGCAGTCCCTTCGAGCAGATCGGCAGCCTGCTGGCCATCGCGGGCCTCGCGGCGACCGGCGTGCTGCTGTCGCAGGCGTCCTACCGGGGTGCGGGTCTCGCGGCGCCGCTGGCGACGGCGACCGTGGTGAACCCGCTGGTGGCGGCGGCCGTGGGCCTGACGCTGTTCGGGGAGACGTTCCGGCACGGCACGATCGGCACGGTCCTCGCGCTGGGCTGCGGGGTCGTGGCGGCGGGCGGCCTGATCCTGCTGACGACGGAGCGGCTCGCGTCCGGCGCGATGACCGGCCCGGACGCCGGGCGGACCGCGGGCGCCCCGTCCGTCGTCGCCCAGGGCGGCGCCCCGGCGCCCCGCGTGCCGGACAGCCCGGCGGCCCTGGACGGTGTGCGCGCGTGCCCCGGGCCGCCTCCGCCGCACGACGGGCGCCCGGTCGGCCCCCGTCGTTGCTGAGCGACCGGCGCGGGGCACCTGCCTCGCTCCGGGTACGTCAGACGCGTACGCCGTGCGCCCGCAGATACGCCAGCGGGTCCACGTCGCTGCCGAACCCGGGGCCCGTACGGATCTCGAAGTGCAGGTGCGGGCCCGTGCTGTTGCCGGTGGAGCCGGAGCGGGCGATGCGCTGGCCGGGCACGACGCGCTGGCCGGCCCGTACGGAGAGCGCGGAGAGGTGCCCGTACTGGCTGTAGCGGCCGTCGCCGTGCTTGATGACGATCTCGTAGCCGTACGAGCCGCCCCAGCCCGCCGAGACGACCTGGCCCGCGGCGACGGCCTTGACGGAGGTGCCGGTGGGGACCGCGAAGTCGACGCCGGTGTGGTAGCCCTTCGACCAGAGCGCGCCGGCCGCGTGGTACGGGGTGCCGAGCGGCGCCGTGACGGGCGCGACGACTCCGTGGGCGCTCGGCGCGGACGCCGGTTTCGGCGAGGCCTTGTGCGGGGCCTGGTGGTGCGGTGCGGGCTTGGGGGCCGCCTTGTGCGGGGCCTGCTTGTGCGGGGCGGGCGCGGTTCTCTTGGGCGCAGGCTTCGCCGCCCGCTCGCGCCGCGGGGTCCGCTCGGTGACGCGGGTCTCGGGCACGCTGAGCCGCTGACCGGGGACGATGAGGTCGGGGTCGGCGCCGACGGTGGCGCGGTTGGCGGCGTACAGGTTCTGCCAGCCGCCGGGCACCTCGCGGGTCTCGGCGATGCCGGAGAGGGTGTCGCCGCGGATCACGGTGTACATCTCGCCCCGGCCGGCCGCGGACTGCGGGATGACTTCGGGCTTGACGCTGCGGGGCGTGGCGCGGGGCGCCGGCTTCTTCGCGGTGGCCGCGCGCTCGGCCGTCCGGTGCTCGGACCCGCCGGAGCGCGGCCGTACGTCGTTGCCGGCGCCGCCCGTCTTGGTGAGTCCCGCGCGCTGGGAGCAGACCGGCCAGGCGCCGGGGCCCTGGCCCGCGAGGACCTTCTCGGCGACGGCGATCTGTTCGGCGCGGGTGGCGAGGTCGGCGCGCGGCGCGTACGCGGTGCCGCCGTACGCGGCCCAGGTCGAGCGGGTGAACTGGAGGCCGCCGAAGAAGCCGTTGCCGCTGTTGACGCTCCAGTTGCCGGTGGACTCGCACGCGGCGACCTTGTTCCAGGTGGCCTGGTCGGCGGCGTGCGCCGGGCTCGCCCCGATGAGCGGGATGGCCATGCCGGCGCCGCCGATGGTGACGGTGAGCGAGGCACGGTTGACCCGGCTGGGCTGATACCGGCGATGCCGGCCGCGTAACGCCATGAAAGCCCCCTCAGGCTCCGTAGGAGCGGCAAAGTAGCGGCTCCTACGGAGTCATGACAAGAGTGGCTTCGGCCACCGTGGCGGGTTTCAGCCCTTGAGGTGGGCGGGGAGCCAGCGCAGTTGCACGGCCCGCTGGAAGGGCCCGCCGCCCTCGTGGTCGTTGAACGCGTACACCTCCATGGACCGCTCCGGACCAGCCCAGTGGTTGTACGCGGCGAACACCGTGGAGGGCGGGCAGGTGAGGTCTTCGAGGGCCACGGAGAACAAGGCGGGGGCGGTGGCGCGGGCCGCGAAATTCATGCCGTCGAAGTACGACAGTGTCCGGAAGACGCGCTCGTCCTCGCCGATGTGGGCCTGGAGGTAGAGGCCGATCTCGCGGTACGGGAGGCGGTCGGTGAGGGTGGCGGCGCGCTCGAAGTGGCACAGGAACGGCACGTCGGCCGCGACCGCGGCGAGGTCGGGGACGAGCCCGGCGACGGCAAGGCTGATGCCGCCGCCCTGGCTGCCGCCGGTCACGGCCACCCGGGAGGCGTCCACGAGCGGGTGCGTACGGGCGGCGGCGACGGCGCGCACCCCGTCGGTGTAGACGCGGCGGTAGTAGTGGTCGTGCGGGTCGCGGATGCCTCGGGTCAGGAACCCGGGGACGGCGGGGCCGCTGCCCACGGGGTCGGGGGTGTCGCCGACCGTGCCGCCGCTGCCCTGGCCCCTGGTGTCCATCACGAAGTGCGCGTATCCGGCCGCGGCCCAGGTCAGATGGGTGTGGGGCAGGCCGCGTCCGCCGCCGTAACCGATGTACTCGACGACCGCGGGCAGCGGCTCGGTGGCGCCGGCGGGCAGGACCAGCCAGCCCTTCACGGGATGCCCGCCGAAGCCCGCGTACGTAACGTCGAAGACGTCCACCGCGGTGAGCGGGACGTCGACCGGCTCGAAACGCGCGTCGAGGTCGTGCCGCCCGGCCTCGGCGAGGGTCTTCTCCCAGAAGGAGTCGAAGTCGTCGGGGGCCGTCGACGAGGGCGTGTAGCGGCGCAGTTCGTCGAGCGGCAGATCGAAGTGAGGCATGCGCGGCTCCGGATACGTAGAGAGGTCACGGCAGGCCGCCCCGGGCGGGGCGACCTTCACGCTACGCCCCGCCGCGTCAGAACTGAACAAGATCGTTCATTCCCAGAGCAGGAGCGACAGGTATGACCACATCAGCGCAGACCGGAGCGGCCGGCGACGGCCCCCGCGGCTCCGCCCAGATCGGTGTCACGGGGCTGGCCGTCATGGGCCGCAACCTCGCCCGCAACTTCGCGCGCAACGGCTACACGGTCGCCCTCCACAACCGCACCGCCGCGCGCACCCGCGCCCTCGTCTCGGACTTCGGCCACGAGGGCAGCTTCGTACCGGCCGAGACCGCCGAGGAGTTCGTCGCCGCGCTGGAGCGTCCGCGCCGGGTCGTCGTCATGGTGAAGGCGGGCGAGCCGACGGACGCGGTGATCCGCGAGTTCGCGCCGCTCCTCGAGCCCGGCGACATGATCGTCGACGGCGGCAACGCGCACTTCGCGGACACCCGGCGCCGCGAGCGCGACCTGCGGGAGCTGGGCATCCACTTCGTCGGCACCGGCGTCTCCGGCGGCGAGGAGGGCGCGCTGAACGGGCCGAGCATCATGCCCGGCGGCAGCGTCGAGTCGTACGCGGCGCTCGGGCCGATGCTGGAGCGGATCGCCGCGAAGGCCAAGGACGGCGCCCCGTGCGTCACGCACGTCGGCCCGGACGGCGCGGGGCACTTCGTGAAGATGGTCCACAACGGCATCGAGTACGCCGACATGCAACTCATCGGCGAGGCCTACCAGTTGCTGCGCGATGTCGCCGGGTACTCCCCCGACCGGATCGCGGACGTCTTCCGCGTCTGGAACGAGGGGCGGCTCGACTCCTACCTCATCGAGATCACCGCCGAGGTGCTGTCCCACGTGGACGCGGCCACCGGCAAGCCGTTCGTGGACGTGGTCCAGGACCGCGCCGAGCAGAAGGGCACCGGCCGCTGGACCGTGCAGATCGCCCTCGACCTCGGCGTGCCGGTGTCGGGGATCGCGGAGGCGGTGTTCGCGCGGTCGCTGTCCGGGCACGCCGATCTGCGCGAGGCGGCGGCCGGGCTGACCGGGCCCCGGCCGCGTACGCACAAGATGGACGAGGGGCAGGCCGCCGCGTTCGCGGGCCGCGTCGAACAGGCCCTGTACGCCTCGAAGATCGTGTCGTACACGCAGGGCTTCCACGAGATCGCCGCGGGCAGCGCCGCGTACGACTGGGACATCGACGCGGGCGCGGTCGCCCGGATCTGGCGCGGCGGCTGCATCATCAGGGCCGCGTTCCTCGACCGGATCACCGCCGCCTACGAGCACGACCCGCACCTGGTCTCGCTCCTGTCCGACAAGGGCTTCGCCGCGGAGATCGGCGCGGCGCAGGACGACTGGCGGGACGTCCTGGTGGCGGCGACCACGGCGGGCGTGCCCACGCCCGGCTTCGCGGCGGCACTCGCGTACTACGACGCGCTGCGCGCGAAGCGGCTCCCGGCCGCGCTGACGCAGGGCCAGCGGGACTACTTCGGCGCGCACACCTACCGGCGCGTCGACCGGGAGGGGACGTTCCACACGCTGTGGGGCGGCGACCGCACCGAGGTCGAGGCGTAACCACCCCGACGCGCGCCGGGCCCGTACCGCCGAAGGAGTGGCGGTACGGGCCCGGACGTGTGCGCCTGCGCGCTACGCGGGGGACGGCTCGGGTTCCGGCGCCGGGGGTTCCGGCTCCGGCTGGGGCGCCGGCGGCACCGGGGACGGCTGCGGCCCCGGCGGGACCGGAGACGGCTCGGGGCCCGGCGGGACCGGAGACGGCGAGGGCTCCGGCACGGGCCGGGGCACCGGCGTCGGATAGGGGTCCGGCAGCGGGCCCGGATCGGGCCGGTCGGGGCCCGGCCCCGGGCCCGGGGTCGGGCTCGGCGGGACGGGGTCGGGGAACGGTTGGGTCATGGTGGTTCCTCCAGCGGTTCGGAGGGGAGCCTTCCCACTCTCTCCCCGCTCGCGTGCCCACGCCCGCCGAGTCCACGCCCCCGTCCCCCGCGCGGCGGTCCGGTCAGTCGTCCGTACGGGTGAGACGGACGACGGGGATGTCCCGGCTGGTCTTCTCCTGGTACTCCGCGTACGGCGGGAAGATCTCGACCAGCGAGTCCCAGACCCGGGCCTTCTCCTCGGAGGAGAGGGTCTCGGCGCGGGCCGCGAACCGCTCGGTGCCCACACGCAGCCGCACATCGGGCTCGTCACGCAGGTTCACGTACCACTGCGGGTGCTTCTCGGCGCCGCCGTACGAGGCGACGATCAGGTAGTCGTCGCCGTCCCGCCCGTAGATGAGCACGGTGCGCCGCCACTGGCCGCTCTTGCGGCCCTTGTAGTCGAGCAGCAGGCAGGGCGCGCCCTGGATCGTGGTGCCTCGGGTGCCGCCGGACTCCTCGTACGCGCGGGCCTGTTCGGCGACCCATCCGGTGGGGCTGATGACGACATCGCTGTCGGTCACGGGGTTCCTCCCGGTCGAAGGTGCGCTGCGGGCGCGCGGCGTCGGACCGCGGCCCTGTGCTTGCGTCCACCCAACCATCTCAGGCGCCCGCGCATGCCCGTGCCGCCGCGGCGAGGCCGGATCGGGGGCTTGCGAGGACGGGCAGCCGGGTGCGGGAACGGGCGGCGGCGCCGTCCAGGGACGCCTGGGCGAGAACGACGACGTCGGTGCCGCCGGTGTCGTCCCCGAGCGCGTCGATCGCGGCGGCGGCCCGTTCGAGGTAGCCGGCGCGGTCCCCGGCGAGGAACCGTTCCCAGGCGCCCTCCACGACGACGGCCCGTACCTCTACGGGTTTGTCGGCGCGGGCGGCTTCCTCGTCGAGGAGGCGCAGGGTCGGGCCGAGGGTGCCGGCGACGGTGGCGACGACCGCGATCCGGGTGCCCTCGGCGACCGCGCGGGCGGCCATCGGGCGGTCCACGCGCAGCACGGGCACACCGAGCGGCCCGGCCAGCGCCTCGGCGACGGCGCCCAGTGTCGAGCAGGTGCACAGCACGGCGCCCGCCCCGTCCTCGACGGCCCGCGCGAGCAGGTCCCGTACCCGCCCGGCGACGGTTTCCGGCCCGTGCGCGAGGGCCTGCTCCAGCAGGTCCTCGCGTACGAGGTGACGCAGCGCGCGCCCGGGGTGGTGGCGGTCGCGCAGGCCGTCGAAGACGGGCACGTGGGCGGGCGAGGTGTGCAGCAGGGCCAGATGCATGGCCGCACCCTAGGCGGTTCCCCCCTGTTCAGGCGGCGCTCACCAGGTGCTGGGATCGGAGGCGAGGGCCTTGCCGGCCGCGTCGAGGAGTTCCGGGGACGCGGCGGGCGCCTCGCCGGGGTGCCGCTCGGCCCAGCGCACGACGAACGGGCACAGCGGCGCCACCGCGACGCTCTCCCGCGCGGCCAGCGCGTACAGCTCACGGGCGAGCTGCCCGGCGATGCCCTTGCCCTCGTGCGCGGGCTCCACGATGGTGTGCACGGGCACGAGGGCGCGCTCGGGGCTCTCGAGCACGAAGTACTGGATGTAGCCGACGATCTCGCCGCCGGCGCCGCCCTCGCCCCCTGTGCCGCGTTCGCGGGCCAGCAGCAGCCCCTGATCGCGGTCGTCCCGGATCTCGATGTCGCTGCTCACAAGGGCTCCTGCCGGTCGGGCGGGCCGGGATCAGCCCGCGGGTACCGCCTGGGGGCTGCGCGTCGCGTCCCCGCCGGGCACGGGCTCGGACGGGTCGGCGCCGAGCGCCACGATCCTGTTGTCCCGGTCCACGTGCACGACGCGGGGGCGCAGGGCGCGGGCCTCGGCGTCATCGACCTGCGCATAACTGATGATGATGACCAGATCGCCGGGGTGCACGAGATGCGCGGCCGCGCCGTTGACCCCGATGACCCCGGACCCCCGCTCCCCCTCGATGACGTACGTCTCCAGCCGGGCGCCGTTGTCGATGTCGACGATGTGCACGAGCTCGCCGGGCAGCAGATCGGCGGCGTCGAGCAGATCGGCATCGATGGTGACGGACCCGACGTAGTGCAGGTCGGCCTGGGTGACGGTGGCGCGATGGATCTTGGACTTGAACATGGTGCGCAGCACTTTGGACTCCTGAAAGACGGCTCCCTGCCTACTTTCTGCAGGTCAAGGGCGGTATCACCCTACAACTGACACGCGCCTGAGTCGAAGATAGTGAGGAACCTCGCTTCACTTTCGGTGAGCCGGCCCTCTGCCTGGACTCCCGTACGAACCAGGCTGTCTTGTGGCTCGTCGAACATGCCCCTACCTGAACACTCTTCGCGGAACGTGCCAGGACCGATGCTGACGCAACACTGATTTGGCTGACGGCGTATCAGGACGTGAGGGCATGGCCACGAGGTGGCCGGTGTCAGTGAGTGCCGCCGACGCCATGAGGGCCGGCACTCCGGGCCTGGGTGAAGTCGAGGCGCAGCTGGCGTCCGACCGCCCGCATGACTCGTAGGTGCAGCGGGGCTGGATATGCCGGCAGCTCTGCTGAGGCTTTCGACAACGCCCACTACGAGCGCGTATCGGTTCGCCACGGACACGCCCTCGTGCGGACCTGCATTCCCATGATGCGCCGCGCTTTGTCAAATCCCCCTGGTGTCAGGGGAAGTGTCGTCTAGCGTCTGGTCTGTCGCGAGGGGATGGAGGCAGTGCTGATGAGCGGGGGCGACGGGAAACGAAGCCGCCTTTCATCCAAGGCGGTTCTCGCCGTGTGGGTGCGCAGTGGAGGCAGGTGCATGTTGTGCAACGCGTACCTGCTGGAGGGGACGATGTCGGGACGGACGCTCCCATTGGGGGAGGTCGCGCACATCGTTGGGCAGAGTACTGACCCGCGCTCGCCGCGCGGCGGGGATCTGTTGGAGAAGGCGTTGCGGGACGAGGCGGACAATCTGATGCTGCTGTGTGCCCAGCAACACATGGAGATCGATACGAAGGCCGCGCTGGACGTCTTCACCGTCGAGTGGCTGCGCCGTGTGAAGCAGGAGCATGAGGACCGTGTCAGGCACCTGACCGCGTTGGGACCGGAGAGGGCCACCACGGTGGTGCGGATGGTGGGGTCGGTGCACGGAAATGCCGTCGAGCTGTCGCGGGAAACCGCTGCGGACGCTGTGACAGCAGGCCGCCGGTTCCCCTTGTATCTGGAGTCCTACTCCCGGCACGGTGTGGAGATAGATCTGCGGCACATTCCCGGCGAGCAGGCAGCCGCTGCCTGGAACACGGAATCTGCCGCCGAGGCCAGCCGTCACTACTATCGGCAGGCGACCAAGGTCATCGATGACGTGGCCCGAAACCGGCTGCGACCAGGGATAGAGCGGGAATCCGTTCAGCACCTGAGCGTGTTCGGATTCGCGCGTCTGCCATTACTGGTCTACCTCGGGTCGCTCTTGGACGACACCGTGCCGACGCACATCTACCAACGCCACCGACACGACCAGTCCTGGGTGTGGTCTGCCGAGACCGGCCCGGTGACCAAGTTCGCCGCGTATCCGGTTCAGGCCGGGCAAGACCGGGACGAGGCTGTCGTCGTGATGAACATCTCCGGGATCATCGCGCCTTCGGAGATTCCACGGGACCTCTCGGCGTTGCGCCGCTACGAGGTCAGCCCGGTGGGCACGCAGGCCGGTCCGGACATACTGCGGTGCCGGGCGTCACTGCAACAGATGGAGGAAACGCTACGAACGCTTCTCGCGCGGCTGGAAAGGGAAGCAAAGTCGCTGCGCCGTCTGCATGTCCTGCCTGCCGTGCCCGTCTCCGTGGCAATCGCCCTGGGCCGTGCTCACCATCCGCAGGTGCACCCGCAGCTTGTGATCTACGAGCGCTTGGCGGGCCGCTACATGCCCACCTTGGAGGTGGGGCAGGTTCCCGGCTGACCTGCACACGACGGCCCGGCGGACGGCGCCGTGGAGCGCCTTCTCATCAGGGCTTGGAGTGTGGCTGCGGCGAGATATGCCGAGTTCGGCCGGAGCGGAACTGGGGATGCAGGTCTTACCGACGCCCGGCAGCCTCAAGAGACTGACGCCCCTGCCGGGGATACAGGGCCACAGGTTCCGAGACGCGGGCAGTGCTCCCTACTCCCTGTACGGAATGAAGCGGTGTGCCGGCGCTGTCCCGGTGTGGGGCTGGGCGCACAGGTGGGTCCCGGAGACGGGGTGGGGCATCTGGATACCCAGAAGGGTGATCAGGGTGGCGGTGGTTGCCATCAAGTCGGCGGTGGAGCCGTGGAATGTGGGAGTGGAGCAGCCTCTTGTGGGGCGCAGTTCGTCGTCCGGGGCGGGTTCGGCCCACAGTGCGTGGTACGCCTCGAGGTTGGGGGCGCTAAGGACGTGGCCGCCAGCGGTGTGGTCGATGGTGGACAGGGGGGTGTGGGTGCCGGGGGCTGCGATGGTGAGGATTCCCAGGCTGGCGGTGAGGCTGTCCGTGGCGAGCTGGGCCAGGACGGCTTTGCGGTGGGGCTGTTGAGCGAGGAGGTCGAGGAAGCGTCCGGCGGTGATGCTGACGGTGGCGTCGATGATGAGATCCGCTTGGTCCGCGGCGGTCAGGAGGGCGACGGCGGGGGGCGGGGTCGCGATGTCGATGCGGATGTCGTCACGGATGGTCCGCAGGTGGGAGGCCAGCGCTGTCGCCTTGGTCATGCCGATGTGGTGTTCGGTGTAGTTCTGCCGCACCAGCAAGCCGCCGGTGACACGGCCGGGGTCGCAGAGGGTGAGATGTGAGGCGCCGGCCCGGGCCACCATCTCGGCTGCCCAGGAGCCGATGCCGCCACAGCCCCAGATGTGGATGTGACAGTCCTGGAACGCGCGGACGGGGCGGAGGGTGTCACGGCGGGTGGTGACTTCAGCGCGTTCGTCGGACAGGTAGCACCATGCGATGGAGGCGTGAGCCAGGTCCTCGGGCAGACTGCCCAGGCGGCTGGGGGTCGCGCGGCGTGCCAGGCGGCGCAGCGTGTCGCTGGCCTGGGGCGGCAGGCAGCCAGCGAGGAGGAAGGGAGACGCTGCGGGTGTGGCGGGGTGTCGGACGGCGAGGACGAAGTACTGGGCGGCGCCTTCGGGGTTACGCAGGGCGCTGGCGGCGAGTGCGGTCAGCAGCGCTTGGGGTGGGGCGTCGGCCGGTTGCGGGGCGTGGGCAGTGGCGGGATGGGTGAGGGTGAGGAGTTCGGCCAGAGTGCTGCCCGCGCCCAGGGGCAGCGCGTCCACTGACAGGATCGGGGTGCGGTGGCTGTTCGAGTCTGCGGGGGCGCTGGTCAGGTCGAGCCGGTCGGTGGTGCGCTGGGTGAGCCATGCCATGGCCGACCGGTGGGAGACGGGTTCTCGTACGACGACGGTGGGAGTGCCCGGGTGTAGTGCAGGACACCGCCGACGGGGTGGTATAGCGCGGTGGCGGGATCGAACCTGCCCGCTGCGGCGTCGCTGAGCCACTGCCACAGGCGGTTGATCACGGGTGTGATGCCGGCAGCGGGGTCCCATTCGCGGGCCGGATCGAGGTAGAGGCACAGTCGATCCCCCTGCAGGATATGCGGGGTGCCGGCGAACCGAGTGTGGAGGGTGCGCACCTGCGGCGGCATCATCGGGGTGGCGGGCAGAGTGAGGAGGAAGTCCTCACTCTCCTTGAGCTGCAGTCCTCCTGGAGCACGTAGCGTGCCGCCGATGCAGACGCTGATAGGGATGGTGACCAGGCCGTCAGTGTCTGTGCGGGGGCGGCCGGTGATGCGCAGGTCCGGCTCGTGCGCGGCTGCCAGCGCGGTGAGCTCCTCCAAGAGGCGACGCTGAGAGGGGCTGGGGCGGGCTGCGGGCGACTTGCGCTTGGTCATCCGGCACGTCCGGTGCGGGAGGTCGTGGTGATGAGCAGCGGGGTGGCGAACTTGGCCGCCGTGGGTGTAAAGGAGGCGGCGGCACGCGGCTGGCCAGGGAAGGCGTCGCCGAACAGTTGGCGCCACAGCAGCACGCTGCGGTCGTAGTCCGGCTCGTCGTATGCTTCGCGGATCTCGCGGGCATGGGCGTGGATGCGGGCCCGGAAGTAGCTGTAGGTCGTCTGGTCCCAGCGGTGGTCGAAGGTGACGCCCGATCCGGAAGGGTCGGCGATGGATGGCTTGTAGGGGCGCTCCTGCAGCCATCGGTCGAGGTCCTCGACGATGGTGAGCAAGGTGGTGGGCACGCCGCTGTAACAGCCAGGATCCATGAGTTTCTTGATCTCCTCGACGCGTTCGCCGAGCAGGGTGGTAAGGATGATGGAGCGGGTGCCGGTGAAGGAGCCGCGGTGGTTGCGCAGGTACTTCATCAGGCGGATGACCTTGCGCAAATTGTTGTTGGCGATGCCGTCCTTCTTCTGCATCCAGGCGGTAAATCCGGCCGGGTTGGTCTGCTCCCAGGTGTTGGCGTCGCGGTTGACGATGACCTCACGGCCATCGGCCAGCTGAAGGTAGGGGACGATGTCGACGTGCATAGAGTTGGCGTAGCTGAGCTGCACGCAGCGGCACTTGCGGGTGTGAGGCATGGCGCCGTAGGTGCTGTGACGGTGGAGCGCGGCGTAGACCTTGTCGATGTAGATCTTGGGGCCGTCTGTCCACTCGGTGTTCTCGGTGAGGTGGAGCATGAAATCGGCGTCGAACTCGCTGTCGCCGACGGGGTTGATGATGGTGCGCTGCGCCCAGGAGCCCTGAGGCTTCTTGCCGCGGATGAGCGAGCCGAGTTCGGAGTCGGCCTTAAGGGCCTTGTAGATGGCCTCGACGCGTGCGTCGAGGAGGTTGAGCTTGGCCTGGCTGAGGTTCACGGTGTTCTTGAGGAACATGTCGAAGTTCTTGCAGCACTGCATGGCGTAGTTTCCTTTCTGCGGCGAGCCGGCTGAGGGCTCAGGGTGACGAAATGGGTGTGGGGGCACGCCGACGGGAGACGTGACGGAATAGGGCATGAAGGACTACGAGGGCATGTGGGCTTGCCCGCGATGGGGCGCGGGGGTGCGCACATGGGTGTGCTTGCGCGAGAGGTCTGGTGAGTTCGCGGAGGAGGCCGGCCATGGCACTGGGCAGAGGGTCGGCCGATGCACAGCATCAGCGGATGGCCCTGGGTGACGGCTGGCCATCGAGGGGAGCCGGTGCGGTCCGGTCGACGAGGCCAGCCATCGTGGCCAGGCACACGTACGCGGTACCGCCCGGGGGTGGATTGCCCGTCAGCCTCACGCCGAGCAGGGGCCACCCGTTATGCACAGAGACCGGTCACTCTCTGCGGTAACAAGTGCACCACACACAGCGACACTCACGCAAGACACTTTTTGAAGGTCAGTCTGGCTGACAGCTTCTCAGTGCGGGCAGAGTTGCAGGTTCGGCTCCCCCTCAGCTTTTGGCAAACTGGGGGCGGGAGAGGCGAGAGGGGCACGACTGCCAGGCGGGTGGGTCAGGTCGGCGCCAGGAACGCGCAACGCGCGGGCTAAGAGTCGAGGCGGCGGTCGGCTCCAGGTGGTGTCAGTGAGCAGGGCCGGAGACAATACCGAGGTTCATCAGACGGTAAGTCATGGCCACCTCACTCAACTGGAAACGCTTGGCCAGGACTCGCACGAGGTCGTCCGTCGTGCGGAAGCTAATGTCCTGTGCCGCCCGGCGGACCATCTCCTCCGGGGCCAGCAGCGCCGCGGCGAATCGGTTGGCGTCGACCTCCTCTCGGTCCGTGGCCATGCTCGAGACCGAGTTGCGGTAGTTCACGCGCGCGTCGGTGTCCAGAATGAGCGGGCGTCCTTCGTGCAGGCGCAAGTGCCCCAGTTCGTGCGCCGCCGTGAAGCGCCGCCGTTCGAACGAGTGCGCCTGGTTGACGCCGATGACGCAGGCTCCGTCCTTGCGCAGGAGCATGCCAGAGACGTCGTCGTCCATGCGCTGCGGGACGACCAGGACGCCGAGGTCCTTGGCCAGGGCGAAGGGATCGACCGGCGGGGCGTCGATCCGGAATTCCCGCAGCAGCCCTCGGGCCGCCAGGTCAGCCTTCGCCACAGTCGCCCCTAATCTTCGAGGCCTGCGCCCACACCGCGGCAACGTCGGCGGTATGCCGCGCGGCAAGTCCGGACACCTCGTCCAAGCGGAGCAGGGGAAGCAGGTCCGCAGGGTCCGCGTTGACCGCTGCGGCAATCAAGGCAAGCCGGTACAGAGGCGGGGACTGGGTTCCGGACTCGATGTTCGTGATCGAACCGCGCGTCAGCCCCGCCCGACGCCCTACGTACTCCTGCGTCACCCCGGCACGCATCCGCGCCTCACGGATCAGCCGGGCAACGGTCTCGTTGAACTCCCGCTCGTCCACATATCCCCCAAGCGCTGCCAGTCTCACTGACAACCTAGTTCCCTGCCCCGCACCCGACCAGCCCTGGACGGTGACACGCTGACCGGACCGGCCCGCTTCACCTGGCTGCCGGACGGCAAGATCTCGCCTTGGCATTCGCGACGCGTCGGTGCCTCTCCGGGACAATTGTCCCGGAGAGCCCAGCGACTCATGCTGGCGGGTGCTGACATGTCTGATGAACCATCAAAGGTGCGGAAGACCACTCTGCGCACGCAGGACGTGTGTCCACGCACCGATCTGTCGGGCACGGACACCGCTCCAGTTGGTGGGAACAGATCCTGCTGGTGATCGCCCGGTCAGCGCTCAACCGCCCCGGAAGCCGGCTCGCTGCCTGCCGCCTGCCGGAGGCCCCTCGACAGCGCGGGACTCGCGAGCGAGCGAGGCGGAGCCGAGGCGCCCAGTTCAGCCCGCCCAAGCCAACCCAAGTCACGCGCCCCTGCGCACTTGCGTGCGCCGCTCGTCCCTTCCGTACGGTCCAGTCGATGGCGCCCCGCCCACGCACACCGTGAAGGAGAGCTGTTGAAGCCGACCGAGGAAGTGCTCCAGGACCTGGTCCTGCCCTCGAGCGTCTCCGTCCACTCCGACGACGCGCTCGTCGGGAAGGTGAAGGCCGCTATCTCGGCGGACGACAAGAAGCGGAGGGAGAACGAGGACGAGCCGCTCCGCCGGAAGCCCACCCTCGTCCCGATCCTGCCGACAGAGCTGCCCCGGCAGTTCGAAGTGACCCTCTGGGACGTGCTCCACACCCTCGCCCGGGCCACTGCCCTGTCGTGGCGCGGTGCGGGCCGGGGGCTGGCGGAGCACTGGGGCGCACTCAAGTACACCCAGGCCCTGGCCGGCGGTCGTGACTCCTTCCTCGGCCTCACCGACGAAGGCCACCGCATCGCGGACCACTACAAGTCGCTGCAATCCGGCGAGCTCGGCATCGGCTTCGCGCTCACGCTCACGGAGCACATGCTGCGCAGCCGTTTTCCCGACCATTCAGTGACGATCGTCCCCGCCGACACGGCGTTACGCGCGGGCTGGGCCCTCACCAGCAGGGACAAGGGCGAGAAGGTGAAGTACCGCTATCGTCCGCAGTACTTCGCCGAGGTCTGGCGGCCAGGCGAGCCGTCCCTCGCCATCCCCCTCGCTTGCAAGGGCAACCACGGCGACACTGCCGCCTCCGCCGAGCAACTGGCCTCTGCCTCGGCCCACGCCGAAGCGGTCCACATCGGCGCGTGGAACGAGACCCCCGCCTGCTGTTCAGCACACAACTCCCGACGGACGGCGGCACGATGACCGTCCACGCCCTCCAGGCGCCGGGCAGTGGCGGTCGGCTGTCCCCGGCAGAGAGCCGGGAAGCGAACCTGAACGCCCCGCCGTTCCAGGCGAACGCGATGCCGGGCATCCACCCGCCGGCCGACGGCCTGGTGGCACCGGAGCCCGTACGGGGTTGCCACGTGCAGCCGAAGGACTACGCCTGGTTCCAGGAGGCCCTGGCCCACACCACGGCAGCGGGCCTCATGACGTTCACCGGCTCAGGCCACGCAGCCGCCCGCCACCTGACCGACCGGCAGGGCCGCAAGCGCTTCACCGGTCTCGAACACGCGGCCAGCATGAGCATCCAGGACGCCGCCCACACCCTCTTCGGCAACGAATACGTCGGCACCGACCACGTCTTCCGCCTCAACGGCCCCCGCGTCGAGGCATTCTCCGGCGTGGACAAGGAGGTCTTCCGACTCCTCGCCAGGGGCGACGTCGAGGAATACCGCGCTCTCGTCCACGCGAGCCGCCACGTCCGTCCCCGCCTCACCTTCGACAGGGACTGGGGCGGTCCGGTCTCTGTCCACGCCGACGGCTCCGTCTTCGCCCTGCGACTGCTACCAGGGCAGAACGGGGAACCCCCTGCGCGTGCTCGTCTCGCTGACGCACCGTCGAGACCATAGGTCCATCCGGACGGCCTCTGAGGGGACGACCAAACCGCATACGGCCAGGAGCGTGGGCCTCGACTCGCGCTGACGGTGTAGACGCGGGTGATGCAGAGCATGGCCGTACTCACCCGCCCCGAAGGCCGGCAGCGTCACCCACGGCAGCGCCCGAGCGGCCGGCGTACGGGCGGGCAATGGACAGCGAGTCCACGTTGTACACCGTATCGCTCGGGAAATGGTGCAGCCGCTTCGCGTGATCGACGATCTGACGAATACGCCGAGGCTCACGGCATCAAGCAAGATGGCCACTGTCGGGTATCGCTCGGCTACCCTGCGCGTCCGCCGTGCAGGCAGTCACCACCGTGGACGGCTCCGGGCTGGGACCTGCAGGCTACACCGCATTCTGTCGTGGCAACGGCGCTAGAGAGGATGGACGCCATGACCGTCTCTCAGGCGTTTTCGTCATGGATCCGCGTACCCAGATCGTCCGCCCACTCCAGCGCCCACGCCTTGAGTTCTTCGATCTGCCGGGTGGTGAGCCCGTACGCGGTGTAGTCCTCATCCTCGTACCAGTCCGCGCCGATAAGCCGGTCCCGGAGGTCTTCGAGGCTGAACTCGTCGTGGGCGCGACGGCGGCCCAGGGATTCGAGGTCGGCGGTGGAGCGGTGGCGGGAGGCAGCCTGTACGTCGATGAGGTCGCGGGCGGTGCCGCGGTCGGCGAGGGCTCGGACCTTTGTGCCGATCACGTCGTCGAGGGAAAGAACGGGGCCGTAGGGGGTCTGTGCGGGCGGGGCCCAGAACGCCTCCTTGAGGACGTCGACCTCGCACTCCTCGCCGGTGTCCGGATCGGTGACGAGGAACCGGCCGCTGAGCGGATCGGTCTGGATGTGCGTGGTCGGCCAACCGCGCGCGCTGAGCCCTGCTGTGAGTGAGGCGACGATCTCCTGCATCGGTGCGGGGTTCTCGGTGGCGACGTCGAGGTCACGGCTGAAGCGTTCGATCAGGCCGTGGGCCTGCACGGCGTATCCGCCGGTGAGGACCAGAGGGTAGGGGGAGCCTAGGTCGAGGATGTCGGCGAGGAGACGCTCGTGGAGCGGAGTGAGTTTCACGCGGCGGTCGTGTCGGCCGGAGCGGTGCGGAGCAACTCAGGGAAGGCGTCCTCCCAGACCTCGCGGATGTAGGGACTGATCAAGCGTCGCAGCACGGGCCATTGGTCGGCGAGCAGCCGGTGGTGCAGGAGGGTCACCAGGTCCTCGCGCAGTCCTTCGGCGAGGACGGTCCGGTAGAGCGTCATGCGGGACTTCGGACGGTCCAGGCTGTAGCTCGTCCGCCCGGACCAGGCGATGTGGAGCGGCAGGTCCACGTCGCCCTCCATGGGGCCGGTCAGCTCCTGCAAGCGCACGGGCACCCGACTGCGGTAGCGGTCCCGCAGCACCTCGGCGCGGGCGGCGGTGATCGTCGTGTCCATCCATCCAGTATCGCTGCTGGGGGGGCGGCGGCATGGCGGATTCGGGGTCCCCACCTGGGGCCTACACGGGTAGCGATGTGAGCTAAGAGCCCACCGGGTGAGATGTCCGAGGGAAGAGCGGGCGCCCGCCCGACGTACGTCCGTCGGGTCGCAGCAGCCTATAACGCGTCGCGCCCGGCCTTCCAGGGGATCGTCATCCCTATTCATAAGTCAGAGCTGAAACTCTCTTAAGGGTTTATTAATTCAGTCGCGGCAGCGCCCTGTCGATGTAGGGGTTTCTCGCCGGTTGAGGACCAACTTCCCTTTTCGCTGGGACTAATGGCGACCGCCTTGCGGCACGGCTTATGTGAGGCTGATTCCGGATCATCTACGGATAAGGACCTTCATGCGCTTCAATCGTCCAACCTCAGCAGTATTGACCGCAGCGGCCGCACTGGCATTGGGGGTGGCCCCCACGGCGGCAGCCGCCCCGGACAAGGCCGATGCCTCGGCGGTGAGCAACATCAGCCCCTTGGCGAAGAAGGAAAGGGGGAAGGTTGCTCCCGGCCAGGTCCTGACCATCAGCCAGCGCGTCGGGATTGCCGGGGCCAGTCATTTCGAAAAGGCTTCGGGCGAGATCAAGCTGAGCGGGAGCGCGGCGACTTTCGGTAAGGTCGAATTCACGTCGGACGCGCCTGGCAAGGCCCAGAGCGAATACTCCGACGGAAACAAGAAGCTGACCTGGAACTGGACCAGGACCAGTCGGCAGTTCGGTGAAGTGACCGTCAAGTTCCAGGTCAAGGTATCCGAAGACGCGAACTCTTCCGACAGTTTCTCCCTGAGCTCCAAGGCGAATCGCTACACCCTCAAGAAGGACGGCGGTTTCAACAAGGACGCCGGGTTCGACGGCGGCCCCACCCTCGGGCACTGCGTGCCGGAGATCGGTCCGTTCACCTTCACGGTGGCCGGCGCGAAGAAGACGGAGAAGACCGAGCCCACACCTTCCGCCCCCGCTGTCCCCGACAAGCCCAAGACCCCCGAGAAGCCCGAGAACCCCGAGCCGAAGGCGCCGGAGACTCCCCAGGAGCCCCGCGACGAGTCCTCCCCGGCCCCGGATGACTCGACTGCGCCCAGCGCGGCGCCGTCGGTGAAGGAGTCCGAGTCCGTCGAGGCCGCGCCCCCCACCGACAAGGTCGACGGCGATCTGGCCAAGACCGGCGCTTCCGTCGGCCCGAAGATCGGCATCGGAGCCGCGATCCTCGTCGCTGCCGGCGGCGTGATCCTCTTCTCGGTCAAGCGCCGTTCCAGCTGAACCCCTGGTCAGGCAGGAGAAAGTGGATGCCCGGGCGGGGACTCGCCCGGGCATCCACTTTGTACGCCCCCTGGCAGGCGGGGCGGTCAGTTGCCGGCGAGGTAGGTGCGGGTCACCTTGATGTCGCCGATGCGGTGCGGGTCCACCATGTACGGGTCTTCCTCCAGGACGACCATGTCCGCGAACTTGCCGGGCTCCAGCGAGCCGACCTCGTGGTCGCTCATGAGCTGCCAGGCGGCCCAGATGGTCTGCGCCTTGATCGCCTCCTCCACGGTGACCTTGAACTCCTCACCGAGGACGGCGCCTTGGCGGGTGGTGCGGGTGACGGCGCACTGGATGTTGCGCAGGGGCTCGGTGCGGGTGATCGGGCAGTCGTTGTGCAACGAGATCTTGTGTCCCGCGTCGATGGCTACGCGGCCGTTGGCCCAGCTCTCCGCGACCTCGCGGGGGAAGAGGCCCATCAGTTTCTCCCCCCAGTAGTAGACGTGCGCCATGAAGAGGGAGACGGTGACGCCGAGGCCGGCGGCCCGCTCGTACTGGTCCTTGCGGACCGTGCCGCAGTGTTCGAGGCGCAGCCGGTGGTCGGCCTTCGGGGAGTTCTTCTGCAAACCCTCGACGATGTCCAGGATCACGTCGCACTCGGCGTCGCCGTGGACGTGGCACGACAACTGCCAGCCCTTGTCCCAGTACAGGGTGATCAGGCGCTTCAGCTCCTCGGGGGCGAAGTTGCCGTGGTCACAGGTGTGGCCGCCACCGAGGCCGATGGAGCGGGAGATCACCGTGTCCGCGTAGGGGAAGGTGGTGTGGATGTTGCCGACCCAGGGCGAGCCGTCCGTGACGAGCTTGACGCCGACCTGGCGGAAGAGGCCGTCGCCGTTGTCGCGGTCCACGGTCGTCGAGCCGTCCTCGTGGAAGAGTTCGTACATCCGCATGCGGACCGTGGCGTCGCCGGCCTTGCGCAGCTCGTCCAGTTCGTAGCGGTCGGCGTCGTGGAAGGCGTGGTCGCTGATGGTGGTGACGCCCGCTTCGTTGAGGATGCGCATCTCGCCGCGCAGCAGGTCGGGCCGCTGTTCGCGGGTGACGCCGAACGCCGGGCCCATCAGGGCGAGGCTGCCCAACTCCAGTGCCTTGCCGGTGGGTTCGCCGTCCGCGTCGCGCTCGAAGCTGCCGCCCGCCGGGTCCGGGGTGTCCCTGGTGACGCCGGCCGCCTTCAGGGCGAGGGTGTTGCCGAAGGCCGAGTGGGCGGAGAAGTGCATGACGCTCAGCGGGTTGGCGGGGGCCAGTTCGTCGAGGAACTCCTTGGTGGGTTCGCCGAGCCCCTCCTGGATGAGCCCGTCCCAGCCGTGGAAGTACAGGGGCTCGCCCGGTTCGGCGTCGGCGACCTGCTGCCGGATGGTGGCGAGGACCTCCTCGGCGGTGCCCAGGCGGCAGGGGCGGATGTCGGTGATGACGGGGCTGTCGGAGACCATGGCCATCGTCGGGTGGCCGTGCGCCTCGATGAAGCCGGGGAGTACGGTCCGGCCGCCCAGGTCGACCGTCTCGGTGTCGGGGCCGTCGAACCCGGCCACGTCGTGGCGGTCTCCGACGGCGACGATCCGGCCGTCCTTGACGGCGAGCGAAGTGGCGTACGGCTTGGTGTCGTCAAGGGTGCGGATGCGGGCGTGGGTGAAGATCTTGTCTGCGAACACGGTGTCTGCGCTTCTTTCCGCTTACTTGTTCTTCTTCATGACGGCGGCGATGGCCACCGCGAACAGGACGAGGACGCCGGCGGTGATGAACATGCCGCCGTGGAACCCGGCGAGGGCGGCCTGGTCATCGGCGCCGTGGGTGAGGGAGGCGATGACGGGGACGAGGGCGCCGAGGCCGAGCCCCATGCCCATCTGCCCGACCGCGGGCTTGACGGCGCCCACGGAGCCGATCTTGTCGGCGGGAGCCGAGTTCATGATCACGGCGGACTGCATGGTCTGCGCCCAGATCAGGCCCCAGCCGATGAGGAAGTTGCCCAGGCCGAACATCAGCAGCGGGCTGTTCAGGCCGAGGAAGCCGAACAGGACGTAGCCGACGGCCATGATGCCGAGGCCGGAGACGAACATCGCGGTGGCGCCGATGCCCTTCTTCGCGGCCCAGGCCGTACCGAACGCGGAGGCGAGCGCGCCGAGCCCGAACACCGCCATGACGAGCCCGGAGACCATGGGTGTGACGTGCAGGTGGTGCTGGAGCAGCGTCGGGATCTGCTGGCTCATGACGGCGTTGCCGAAGTTGAAGGCGATGCCGACGAGGACGGCGGCGAGGAAGCCGCGCGACTTGAGCAGTTCGATGGGGAATCCCGCGTGCGGGCACCTCGCCTCGTACCGGGCGAACGCGGTCAGCAGCACGATCCCGACGGCCATGCCGCCCAGGACGATCGGGGACGTCCAGCCGTAGGTGCCGGCCTGGCCGAAACCTCCCATGAAGGTGAGCAGGCCGAGGGCGCCGAGGACGACGCCGACGGTGTCGAAGCGGCGGGTCGAGTCGGCCCGGTTCTCCGGCACCATCCGCATCGACAGCGGCAGGATGATCAGTCCGAGGACCGGCACCAGCAGGTACGAGATGCGCCAGCCGAGCGCCGACACCAGCATCCCGGCGCCGGGCAGCCCGAGCATGATCATCACGCACTGGATGCCGAGCCAGACGGAGAACGCCTTGGCGAGGTCCTTCTTGTGCCACAGGGCGGGGATCATCGCCAGGGACATGCTGAAACTGGTGGCGGTGGCCACGCCCATCAGGGCGCGGGCGACCAGGAAGACGGGGGTGCTGGGGGCGATCGCCGTGAGGACGCCGGCCACGATCATGCCCATCGTCCCGTACTGCATGACCTTCTTGCGGCCCCTGAGGTCGCCGATGATGCCGACGCCGAGCATGGAGGCGGCCAGGATCAGGGTGCAGATGCTCGCGGCGAGCGACACCATCCCCGAGGACATGCTGAGCGCCGGGCCGGCCTTGGCCAGCGAGCTGCTGTTGACCATCGGGTCGATCATCTGCAGCGACGACAGGAAGCCGACGAGGCAGGTCGCGTGCCAGACACGGTTGCGCCGGCCTGCGGCGGCGCGGGGCCACTGCTGGGGCATGGGTGTGTCGCGTTCTCCGGCCCCCTCCGCCGGAGCGGAATCGATGACGGCCATGTTTCCTCCGCTGAAAAGAAGCGGCCCGGCTGGGTGGGCGGGCCGCGTGGCCTACAGCCTGCGAGCCGTAGGGAGTTGGCGGGGCGGCGGAGTCCGCCGCCCTGTCGTGACGGTCGGGAACGGGCGGTCACCCGGGGTCCGTGAACCTCCGGTGGCCTCGTTCCGCGACCCACTCTCCCCTCGCCTCGCGCCCCTTTTCCGGGCCCTTGGGCCGCCCCGGACGGCTGCACCGAAGTGGCTGGAAAGCGCCCCTGCGGCGTGCGAGCCGCCGGTTGTACGTCAGGTCCAGCCCGCCGTACGTGAATGACGCCGAGCATGTCCGAAATGCGCGCCGCCCCTGGTGTGAAGGGGTGGACGTCAGGTCCATGGACGTACGTACTGGCCCGTCCGGGACGTAGGACCCGGACAGAACGGGACCTTCGGCGTCGTGGCGTGCGTCACCGCGCCGCCGTACGTGCTGTGGACTGGTGCCATGACGGATCCGCACCCCGCAGCACCCCCGCACGTCCTCCGGTTCGCCCAGGGCCTCGGCCTGCGTCTGCTCGTCGGTCTCGAAGGGGTACGCCGTGAGGTGCGCCGGGTGGTGGACCTGCGGGCCCCCGGAGCGAAAGCGGCGGTGCGGTCCGGCGACATCGCCCTCCTCGATGCGGCGCACCTGCCTGACGGCGCCACCCGGCTGCGGGAGTTCCCTTCCGCGCTCACCGGGGCCGCGCTGATCGTCGTGGAGACGGCGGACCCGCGCGTCCCGGTGCCGCTGCCGCTGCTGGCCGGTGCGGAGCGGCAGGAGATCCCGGTGGCGCGGTGGACGCGCTCGCCCGGCGGCAGGGACAGCGCGGTCGTGCTGCGGGCGGCGCTCGGTCGGCGCGAGGACCGGACGGCACCGCTGCGCACGGTCCTGGAGGAACTGGCGGAGCGGCTGGACGCCGAGACGCATCTGGTGTTCCCGGAGCCGGGGCGGGCGCCGCTGAGCGCCGGGTGCGAGGGTCGCGGGCAGCTCGACCGGGTGCTGCCGCTCGTACCGGCCGCCGCTCTCGCCGACCCCCTGTTCACGGCGTCGTTCGTGGCGGCGGGGCTGCGGGTGCGGGTGCGGCCGGTGCACGACGGGGGCAGGGGCGTCGGGCTGCTCGTCGTGCTCTCGCGCGCCGAACCGACCGTCGCCGGGCTCGCCGCGCTGGGCCGGGCCGTCGCCCGCCTCGCCGATCTGGGCGGCGTACGCCTGCCGTTCACGCATGAGCTGCGGCTGCTGCGCGCGGCGATCGAGATGCTGTTCACCGGCGAGATGACCACGGAGTGCTGGAGCGCGCTGGTCGGGCGGCTGCACGTGCCGGAGGCGGGCCCGTACGGTCTGCTCCATCTGACGGGCGCCCCGGTCGAACTGCTGCTCGCCGCCGTCGAGGACACCTGGGGTACCGGCCGCTGGCTGCTGCCCGCCCGCACGCCCGAGGGCCTCGCGCTGATCGCCCGGCACGAAGTGCTGCTCGACGCCCGCCGCCTGGTGGACGCGGTCGCCGCGCAACTGGGGCGTCCGGTGCACGCGGGGCTCGCCGGATGCGACCGGCGCGAGGAGTTCGGCTCGTGTTACCGGCGGGCGCTCGGGGCGGCCCGGCGGGCGGCGGCCCAGGGCGTCCCGCTGGTGTCGCAGGACACGCTGCGCCTCGGTGACATGTGGTCCGCGCTGGTCGACCCGGCGGCGGTGCAGGAGCTGCGGGCGCAGGTCACCGAGGTGTTCGCGGGCACGCGCGACGGCGACACGCTGCTGGCGACGCTGCGGGTGTGGGCCGAGGAGGGCGAGCGGGCGGATCTGGCGGCCGAGCGGCTCGGCGTCCACCGGCACACCATGCAGAACCGGCTGCGCCGCTGCGAGAACCTCCTCGGCGGGCGCCTCTCCTCCCCCGAACTCCGCTTCGCTCTCTGGCTCCTGTACCGGGCGCCGGGAGGGCAGGAGTCGTCGTGAGAGGCGGTCTCGTACCGCGCGAGCCGGTCAGAGGCCGACGATGAGCTGGATGCAGACGATCTTCACGAGGATGGCCAGGGCGAACAGGGTGGAGTAGCCGGCGTTGATACGGCTGTCGGTGGCCCGGCCGTTGGCGTAGGCGAGGATCGCGGGGTTGCCGACATAGCCGGCGAGCAGGCCCATGGTCCGTTCGCGGCTCTGGCCGAGGACGCGGGCGACCAGGACCATCAGGGCGTAGCTGATGACCGCGCCGATGGCGAGCACGGCGAGGAGTTTGAGGCCGAAGACGGAGAAGGCGTTCTGCCGGAAGGAGTAGCCGGAGGTCAGGCCGACGACCGCGAGGAACAGCAGCAGGCCGATCTGGCGGAGGGTGAGGTTGGCGCGGGTGGGGAGCGTCCAGACGAGGGGGCCGGTGCGGCGCCGCCAGCCGAGGATCATGCCCATCACGAGCGGCCCGGCGCCGGTGCCGAGGGCCAGGGTCGTGCTGCCGAGGGTCAGCGAGGGGATGCCGATGAGGAACCCGAGGGCGAGTCCCAGACCGAGGCTGACGGCGCTGACCTCGCTGACCTTGGTCTCGGTGTCGCCGAGATAGGTGCTGACGGCGGTGGACCGCTCGCGGGGCATGACGACCCTGAGCCGGTCGTCGAGCTGGAGTACGAGGTCGTCGTGGGCCAGCATGTCGAAGTCGCCGCGCCTGACCCGGCTGACGAGGGCGCCGAAGCGTTCGTTCAGGCCCAGTTCGGCGACGGTACGGCCGGCGAGGGCGGGGTCCGTGAGGAGGATGCGGCGGTAGTCGACGGTGTGCCGGTCCTCCAGGAGGTCATGGGCGGCGGGTTCGCCGAGGTGGTCGGCGGCGGCCTGGAGGTCCTGCTCGCCGCCGACCAGGACGACCTGGTCGCCCGGCGCCAGACGGTCGAGGGCGTGGGCGACGACGGTCTCGCCGCCTTCGGGGCGCAGTTCGGTGGCGAGGACGCGATGGCCGGCCACCCCCGGGACCTCGGCCCAGCGGGCGGGGCGGGTCACCCGTACGGTGCGGGTGACCAGTTTCGAGGGCAGGCCGGAGTCGGGGTCGCGGCGCGCCTTCCACGTACGGCGGGCGGCGATGACCGCGACGAAGACGATGGTGATGACCACGGCGAGGGGGTAGCCGATGGCGTAGCCGACCGCCGGCTGGGCGGGGTCGTCGGACGCGGCCTGGGCGGCGGCGAGACCGGGCGTCGTGGTGCCGATGCCCGCGTAACCGCCGGCGAGGAAGGGGCCGCTGATCCCGAAGCCCCGGTGGCCGATTACGCCGACGACGACCGCGGTGAGGGCGAGGGCGACGATCGCGCCGCCCATCACGGCGAGCTGGCTGCGCAGGTCACGGAAGAACGCCGGGCCCGACTCCAGGCCGACGGTGTACACGTACAGCGCGAGGCCGAGCGCGGAGATGCCCGCGGGGACGGCGGGCCCGATGTCGGGGTCGAGCGCTCCGACGAACAGGCCGACGAACAGCACACCGGCCGCGCCCAGTTTCACCGGCCCGAACCGGACCATCCCGAGCAGCGCGCCCGCGGTGATCACGGCGAAGACCGTCACCCACGGTTGGTCCGCGAAGAACTGCCACACAGCCGGACCCTTCCCCTCCTGGAAGCACAAGTGCCTGACCGCTCCATGATCGTCCAGCCCGGCGGGGCCCGCCATTCGGGAGACGGCGGGCGGCCGTCCGGTGCCGTCAGCGGCGGCGGAGGGCCTTGTGGAGGAGGGACGGGGGCGTGTCGTGCTTCTCCTCGGGCGCGAGGTCCGTGCCGGGGGCGACGATCTCGTCGATCGCGTCCAGGACGTCGGCGGGCAGCACGGTGTCCGCGGCGGCGAGCTGGGAGCGCAGGTGGTCCGGGGTGCGGGGGCCGATGAGGGCGCTCGTCACGCCGGGGTGGGCGGTGACGAAGCCCAGCGCGAGCTGGATCAGGGTGAGGCCGGCGTCGTCGGCGACGCGGGTGAGACGTTCGACGGCGTCGAGGCGGGCCCGGTTGGCGGGGCGCGTCATGTCGAAGCGGTCCGGCATGAACGCCGAGCGGTGGGTGGTGACCTCCCGGCCCGCGCGGACCGCGCCCGACAGCCAGCCCGACGCCAGCGGGCTCCAGGCGAGGACGCCCATGCCGTACTGCTCGGTGACGGGCAGCACGTGCGCCTCGATGCCGCGCTGGAGGATCGAGTAGCTGGGCTGTTCGGTGACGTAGCGGCCCAAGTGACGCTCGGCGGCTGCCCATTGGGCCTGCACGATGCGGTGGGCGGGGAACGTGGAGGAGCCGAAGCAGCGGATCTTCCCCGCGCTCCGCAGGTCGGTCAGCGCCGACAGGGTCTCCTCGTCGCTGGTGCTCGGGTCCCAGCGGTGGATCTGGTAGAGATCGACGTGGTCGACGCCGAGCCGCCGCAGGCTGTTCTCCAGCGCGGTGACGAGCCAGCGGCGCGAGCCGCCCCGGTGGTTGCGCTCCTCGCCCATCGGCATGCCCGCCTTCGTGGCGAGGACGAGGTCGTCGCGGCGCCCGGCGATGGCCTTGCCGACCATCTCCTCCGATTCGCCGTCGCCGTACATGTCCGCGGTGTCGATGAGGTTGATCCCCGCGTCGAGCGCGGCGTCGACGAGGGCGGTGGCCTCGTCCTGCCCGGTGCGGCCGATCCGGCCGAAGTTCATCGCGCCGAGCGCGAGGGTGCTGACCTGCACGCCGGTGCGGCCCAAAGTGCGGTACTGCATGACTGTGTCTCCTCGGGGAGGGCGGGGCGTCGCATGACTTGGTGACCGGTGCCTGCTCTGCCATCATGAGCAAAACGGAACCGTGTTCCGTGAACGATAACGATACGGAACATGGTTCCGTTTCTGCAAGGGGTGGCGGCGCCATGCGTCACGCGAGTGGGAGGAACGTGCCGTGAACGACAACGGCGAAGGGGCGGCCCGAGAGGAAAGGGCGGCCGGAGGCGGCGGGGTGGCCGGAGACGGAAAGGCGGCCGGAGGCGAGGGCACGGCCCCGGGCGGAAGGGCGGCCCGCAAGCCGGCCCCGTCCGGGCGGAAGGACGCCCGGCGCAACAAGGAGGCCCTGCTCGACGCCGCCGCCGCGGTCTTCGTCACGACGGGCGTGGACGCGCCGGTACGGGACATCGCGGCGGAGGCGGGCGTCGGCGTGGGCACGATCTACCGCCACTTCCCCACGCGGGCGGACCTGATCATCGCCGTGTACCGGCATCAGGTCGAGGCGTGCGCCGAGGCGGGCCCCGCACTGCTCGCTGCGAACCCCCCGCACGAGGCGCTGACACGGTGGATCGACCTCTTCGTCGACTTCCTCGTGACCAAGCACGGACTGGCCTCCGTGCTGCAAGCCGACAACGCCGGGTTCGAGACGCTGCACGCGTACTTCCTGGACCGCCTGCTGCCGGTCTGCGCCGACCTGCTGGACGCGGCCGCGGCCGGGGGTGAGATCCGCGCCGGCCTCGACGCGTACCAGCTCATGCGCGGCGTCGGGAACCTCTGTATCGGCGCCGACAGCGATCCCCGCTACGACGCCCGGCGCATGGCCGCGCTCCTCGTCGCGGGGCTGCGCGAGCCGCGCGAGTGACCCCGGCAGGACCGCTCGACCGGCCGGGGTGACCGCGCGTCAGAGGTGACGGCCCGTCAGGGACGGCCGTGCGGGCGGACGGTGAGGAGTTCGGTACGCAGGGCGGGGGTGCCGTCGACCGGTGCCGGGTCCTCGGGCGTCGGCGCGATGCCGCCGGCGGCGATCTTGTCGAGGGTCTTGAGGCCGACCGCGCCGACCGTGCCGAACACGGTGTAGTTCGGGCGCAGCACGGAGTTCCCGTAGACGACGAAGAACTGCGAACCGTTCGTGTCCGGGCCCGCGTTGGCCATGGCGAGGAGGCCGCGCCCATAGACGCGGCGGGCGCCGGTCGGGTCGTTCGCGGCGGGCGGCAGGTCCACCGGCAGCTCGTCCTTGTACGCGTACCCGGGGCCGCCCTCGCCGGTGCCGGTCGGGTCGCCGCACTGGAGGACCTTGAGCGTGGGGTACGCCGTCAGGCGGTGGCACACGGTGTGGTCGTAGAACCGGTGGCGCGCGAGGTGGACGAAGCTCTGGACCGTGCACGGCGCCTTCGCCCGGTCCAGGCGCAGCGGCAGCGGGCCCCGGCTCGTGGGGACGGCCGTGTCGACCGTGCCGCGGTCGGGCGTGCGGCGCGGGTCGGGCGGCAGGGAGACCGGGCGGGCGGCGGGGTCGTCCGGCGTCTCGGTGTACCCGCAGGGGCCGTGCGTGGTGCGCGGCGGGGCGTCGGCGGAGGCGGTGGAGGCGGTTCCGGCCCCGGACACGATCAACGCCGCTGCCGCCCACGCGGTCACGAGAACTCGCTTCATGCCGTACGCCCTCCAGAAGATCGCCGGATGTCGGAGCGGTCGCAGTCTAGGGCGGCCCCGCGCGGGCGCCTACCCGCCCGCAAGCCACAACCGGCCACCGGACTTCGGCCGCCGGGCGAGCTGGTCGGCGCGCCGCGAGCCGGGCGGGGCGGCACTCCTGGCGGGACGGCACTCCTGGCGGGACGGCACTCCTGGCGGGTCGGGACGGCCGGCGGGTCAGGACGGTGGCGTGGCCGTGCAGACGGCCGGGCGGCCCGGGGCGGGCGACTTGCCCGCCGACAGGGTCTTCTCCTCGTCGAGCAGGATGCGGCAGGTCGCGGTGCCGCCACGCGCCGGCACGACGGTCACCTTGGCCTCCTTGTCCTCCAGGACGAGAACGTCCTTCGTCCAGCCCGCGCGCGGCGACTCGACGGATCTCTCCCGCACCGAGCGGTCCTGCCACGGGTAGCGGCCCTTCGTCTCCTGGTACGTGACGGAGACCGGACGGCCGCCGGTGGAGTCGACCTCGTACCTGATGGCGTAGACGGTTCCCGTCAGGTTGACCTTGTTGCTGAAGACGACGGCCACGGCGCCGACGATCACCAGGAGCCCGAGCCCCACGCCGATCGTCCTGGCGAACGCGCTCACACAACCACCTCTGTTGCTCATGCCCTCCAGCCCATCACGGCCATATGGGCGGAAATGTCACCCTTGGGTACCGGCCGCGCGTACCTCTCAGGTCGTACGTAGGCACGTACGTGGTCCCGTACGCGGTCCGGGTCGTCGCTGCGGCGGGTCAAGCCGGGCTGTAGGCGCGGCCGGTGACGTGGTCGTGGAGGAGGCGGGTGAAGGCGCGGGCGGCGGCGGACTCGTAGGCGCCCTCGCGGGTCAGGAGCGTGACGGTGCGTGTCGGCAGGGGCGGGTCGAGGGGGACGAGGGCGAGGTGGGGGTGGTCGTGGGTGAGGGCGTCGGGCAGGACGGTGGCCAGCGGGGTGCGCCGCACGATCTCGGTGAGGGCCTGGATGGAGTTGGCCTCGACGGTGATGCGGGGCTGGACCCCGTGCCGGGCGAAGTAGGCGTCGATGTGCCCCCGGGTGGCGAAGTCGCCGCTGAGCAGAGCCAGTTGGCGGTCGTCGAGGTGGCGTACGGGGAGGGTCCGGGGGGCGTCGGCGGGGTGGGCGGCGGTGACCAGGCTGAGGGTCTCGGTGAACAGCGGGGTGGCGGTGATGCCGGGCAGATGGGCGCCGGCGAAGGCGATGCCGAGGTCGAGTCCGTCGGCGGCCAGGTCCGCTTCGATACGGTCCTAGGTCGTCTCGGTGAGGGTGAGCGTGATGCCGGGGTGGCGGGCGTGGAACGCGGCGACGACCGGCCCGACGAGATACGCGGTGAACGTCGGCGTGACGGCGAGCCGCAGATGCCCGCGCGAGAGGTCCCGTACGTCGTGGACGGCGCGCTCGGCGGCGGCGAGGTCGCGCAGCGCGCGGCGGGCGTGTTCGACGTAGACGGCGCCCGCGTCGGTGGGCCGGACCGAGCGGCCGGTGCGGTCGAGGAGCTGCACGCCCACGGTGCGTTCGAGCTGCTTGATCTGCTGGGAGAGCGTCGGCTGGGAGATGTGCAGTTCCTCGGCGGCGCGGGTGAAGTTCCCCTGTTCGGCGACGGCGAGCAGATAGCGCAGGTGACGCAGTTCCAAGGTGGCCATACCCAGACTATAGATGCGATCTATAGGAGAGATGGGCAGCAACTCTTGGACACTATAGGTGCAGGTCGTGCACGGTTGTCCTTGTCGGCCTCCGGGGCTGACAGCCACCGAAGGGAGCGACCATGCAGGACCTCACCGAGGGCGTCGCGCGGTTCCAGCGCGAGGTCTTCCCGGCGAAGGCGGACCTCTTCACGCGACTGGCGACGCATCACCAGCCGCACACCCTGTTCATCGGCTGCTCGGACGCGCGGGTCGTGCCGGAGCTGATCACCCAGGGCGAGCCGGGCGAACTGTTCGTCATCCGCACGGCCGGGAACCTCGTCCCCGCCTACTCCCCCCACGCGGGCGGCGTGGCGGCCAGCATCGAGTACGCGGTGAGCGTGCTCGGCGTCAGCGAGATCGTGATCTGCGGGCACTCCGCCTGCGGGGCGATGACCGCGCTGGCCGAGGGCCATGACCTGTCCGGGGCGCCGACGGTCGCGCAGTGGCTGCGGCACGCCGACGCCGCCGTGGCCCGCACCGCGGGCATGGCGGCGGGCCCCGAGAAGGTCGGCGCGCTTGTCCGGCAGAACGTCCGGGCTCAGCTCACGAACCTGACCACCCACCCCTGCGTCGCCCGGGCGCTCGCGGAGAACCGGGTGACGCTGCGCGGCTGGGTCTTCGACATCGGCTCCGGCCAGGTCGAGGCCCTCTCCCCCGCCGGGAACGCCGGAGCCGGCGGAGCCGCCGAGAACACCGGCGCCGCCGGGTACGCCGACGCCCCCGCGCGGGACGCCGCCCTCGTCGCCTGACGGCCGCCCGGCCCTGTCCCTCGCGCCCCGGCACGGCACGCCGCGGGCCGCCCCCACCCCAGAATCCGCCGGCCTCACCCCTACCGTTCGGGACCGGCATCACCGTAGAAGGAGTACCTGTCATGGTGCACGCCCAGTTCGACCCCACCGCCCGCGAGGCGCTGGCCGCCACCGCCGTCGAGGCGAAGATCCGCAAGGACCTCACCTGGGAGCGGATCGCCGAGGCGTCCGGCCTGTCGGTCGCCTACACCACCGCCGCGCTGCTCGGCCAGCACCCGCTGCCGGAGGCGTCCGCCAAGGCCGTCGCCGAGCTGCTCGGCCTGGACGACGACGCGGCCCTGCTGCTCCAGACCGTCCCGACCCGGGGTTCGATCCCCGGCGGCGTCCCGACCGACCCGACCATCTACCGCTTCTACGAGATGCTCCAGGTGTACGGCACCACGCTGAAGGCGCTGGTCCACGAGCAGTTCGGCGACGGCATCATCTCCGCGATCAACTTCAAGCTGGACGTGAAGAAGGTCGCCGACCCCGAGGGCGGCGAGCGCGCCGTGATCACGCTCGACGGCAAGTACCTGCCCCTCAAGCCCTTCTGATCCGGGCCCCTCACCGCCGCACCCGCTTCCCCCAAGGAGGAATCCATGGACTTCGCGCAGCGCACCATCGACATCGCCCGGCAGAACGTCGCCGAGGGCGGCCGCCCGTTCGCCACGGTGATCGTCAAGGACGGCGAGATCATCGCCGAGTCCCCCAACAAGGTCGCCCAGACCAACGATCCGACGGCACACGCCGAGATCCTCGCCATCCGCGAGGCGTGCGTGAAGCTCGGCACCGAGCACCTGACCGGCACCACGATCTATGTGCTGGCCCACCCGTGCCCGATGTGCCTGGGCTCGCTGTACTACTGCTCGCCCGACGAGGTCGTCTTCCTCACCACCCGTGAGGCGTACGAGCCGCACTACGTCGACGACCGCAAGTACTTCGAACTCGCCACCTTCTACGACGAGTTCTCGAAGAACTGGGACGAGCGGCGACTGCCGATGCGCTACGACGAGCGGGACGCCGCCGTAGACGTCTACCGACTGTGGCAGGACCGCAACGGCGGCGACCGCCACGTCCCCGGCACCCCGACCGCCTGACCCGTTGATCCTGACGTACTGATCCGTAGGCGCTGTCCCGGACACAACGCGTCGCGCCCACCGCACACTCCCCCGTGCGGTGGGCGCGACGCGTGTGTGCGCGGGGGGCGACTACCAGGCCCAGGTGTCGGGCGCGGTCTTGGTGGGCAGGACGCCGATGCCGTAGTCGCTGATGGTGACGACCACGTAGCGGTCCCCGTCGAAGCAGTTCAACTGGTACCGCCTGCCGCGCTCGCTCCAGCTCCACATGTCGTCGCGGCCGCGCTCGGGCGAGAAGCCCGCGCGCCGCGACACCGCGCAGGGCGCCAGGCCGCTGACGTCGATGTCCACGCTGCGGCCGGCTCCGTGCCAGGAGACCGTGCCCGTCAGGGGTTGGTTGGTCAGGTTCAGCACGAAGAACTCGAAGGTTCCGGTGTCACTCATTGCGCCTCCTGTGGGGGAAGGTAAATGCCGAGCGGGTACCCGGAGTTGATCCTTCCGGGATCGGCGGAGGCCGCCCATCCCCCACAGGTGGACGGGCGGGGGCGTGCGGAGGCGTCACGGGCGCGATCGGCCGTACGGCCCGGGCCGCGAAGCCGCCCCCACCCCAGATGCGCCCCGGCGGCGCGGTGGAGTGCGGCGTACGGGAGCGAGGGCGCCCGCGCGGCGCGTGCCGATGAGTTCTGCGGGGTGGGGCGGTCCATACTTCGGGTTCCAGCGAAGGAAGGCCGGCCATGCGGAAACTGATCTACGGCATGAATCTGTCCCTGGACGGCTATATCGCCGCGCCCGGCGACGACATCGGGTGGAGCGGGCCGCCCGGCGAGGAGTTGTTCGCGTGGTGGCTGGAGAGGGAGCAGGCCAGTGAGCTGACGCTGTACGGGCGCAAGGTGTGGGAGACGATGAGTTCCTTCTGGCCGACCGGTGATCAGCGGCCGGAGGCGACGCCCGCGGAGATCGCGTTCGCGCGGACCTGGCGGGACACGCCGAAGGTGGTGTTCTCCTCGACGCTCGACAAGGTCGAAGGCAACGCCCGCCTGTTCACGGGCGACGCCGTCCCCGAGATCGCCCGCCTGCGGGACGGGGACGGGGGCCCGATGACCATCAGCGGCGCGACACTCGCCGGGGCCGCCATGCGCGCCGGGCTGATCGACGAGTACGCGGTCGTCACGCACCCGGTGCTTGTGGGCGGCGGTACGCCCTTCTTCGCGGCGCTGGAGAGCTGGGTGCGGCTGCGGCTGACGCGGACGCGGACGTTCCCCGGCGGGGTGGTCCTGAGCTGCTACGAGACCGTGCGCTGAGTACCGCCTGATCCGCCGGCGGGGGGCCGTCCCGCGCGCCGCCGGGCGTGCCGGGGCCGGCCGGCGCGGCACAGCAGGCGGTGCGGGAGGTGCCCGAGCAGGCCCCCGGTCGCGGCGCCGAGGGTGTTGAAGAGGACGTCGTCGGCGTCGACCGTACGGCCCGCGTCCATGACGTACTGGGCCGCCTCGATGAACAGGCTCAGCGCCAGCCCGGCCGCGCGCCGCCCGGCCCGGGTGCGGGCGGCGCGCGGCGAAGACGTACAGGAGGCCGAGGGGGACCAGCATCAGGGCGTTGGCCGTCTGGAGCCGCAGGATCATGCCGCGTTCCATGTCGCCGATGCCGAGCGTGCTCATCTCGCTCCCCCAAAGTCCTTCGCCCGGGACCCGGTTGACGTAGCGGGAGCCTCCGCTGCCCAGCGGCTGGTCGGGCAGGAGTGTCGCGACGCACACGAGCAGGAGGCAGCAGACCAGCAGCGCCCGGGCGGTGACAGCGGGGACGTCCGTGCGCGCCTCAGCCCGCCAGAGCGCGCCCGCCGAGGCCATGGCGAGGCACACCAGCAGGAACCCGGCGACGGTCGCGGGGCTGAGATACAGGACGACTTCCGGGCGCGTGGTTCGAACGTCCCGTTCCGCCGGGGCCGGGCGGGGGCGCGCCGGGGCGCCGGGCCTGACCAGCGAGGGCGCCGCCCAGACGCCGGAGGCTCGTGTTCCGTTCCGCCGGACGCCCGCAAATTGGTCTAGTCCTGACTTGGTACAGACCATTGACATGCTCCTGCGGACAGGGCTATTCCGTAAGACATCTCCCGTGCGTCACAGCTGAGTTGACGCCGCCTCACCTCTTGGATGGCCATGAGACGTATGCGCTCCCTCCGTGCCGCCGTCACCGCCGCAGCGACCGCGGTGGCCGCCCTGGGCCTCACCGCCGTCGCGGGCGCCCCCGCCCAGGCCGCGACCCCGCTGCCCGCCCATGTCTTCGCGCCCTACTTCGAGTCCTGGACCGGCGAGAGCCCCGCCGCGCTCAGCGCGCAGTCCGGCGCCAAGCACCTGACCATGGCGTTCCTCCAGACCGCCACCAAGGGCTCCTGCACCGCCTACTGGAACGGCGACACCACGCTGCCTGTCGCGGCCTCGTCCTTCGGCGCCGACATCAAGACGATCCAGGGGCGCGGCGGCGACGTCATCCCCTCGTTCGGCGGCTACACCGCGGACACCACGGGCACCGAGATCGCCGACAGCTGTACGGACGTCGACCAGATCGCCGCCGTGTACGAGAAGGTCGTGACGACCTACGACATCCCGCGCCTCGACATGGACATCGAGGTCGACTCGCTCGACAACACCGCCGGGATCGACCGCCGCAACAAGGCGATCAAGAAGGTCCAGGACTGGGCCGCCGCCAGCGGCCGGAAGCTGGAGATCTCCTACACCCTGCCGACGACAGCCACGGGCCCGGCGGCCAGCGGGCTCGCCGTGCTGAAGAACGCCGTCGCCAACGGCGCGCGCGTGGACGTCGTCAACCTCATGACGTTCGACTACTACGACAACGCCACCCACAACATGGCGGCCGACACCAAGACCGCCGCCCAGGGCCTGTACAACCAGCTCGCCAAGCTCTATCCGGCCAAGAGCGCCGCCGAGCTGTGGGGCATGATCGGCATCACCGAGATGCCCGGCGTCGACGACTTCGGCCCCGCCGAGACGTTCACCCTGGCCGACGCCAAGGACGTCTACACCTGGGCGACGGGCAAGGGCATCAACCTGATCTCCTTCTGGGCGCTCCAGCGGGACAACGGCAGTTGCCCCGGCGGCGCGGCGAGCGACACCTGCTCGGGCATCGCGCAGAACACCTGGGACTTCTCGCACATCTTCGCGCCGTTCACGAGCGGTTCGACCGCGCCGAGCAACGACTTCTCGCTCTCGGCCTCGCCCGCCTCCGGTTCGGTCAAGGCCGGCGCGTCCACGACCGCCACGGTGAAGACCGCCGTCACCTCCGGCAGCGCGCAGAGCGTGAACCTGACGGTCAGCGGCGCCCCGGCGGGCGTCACCGCCACCCTCAGCCCCGCCTCGGTCACCGCCGGCGGCTCCTCGACGCTGACCGTCGCCACGACCTCGGCGGCGGCGGACGGCACCTACCAGCTCGTCGTCAGCGGAGCCAGCCCGTCCGCTGCGCACTCGGCGACGTACACGCTGACCGTGACCGGCGGCAGCGGCAGCCAGTGCACGGCGGCGCCCTGGTCGTCGGGCGCGGTCTACACGGGCGGCCAGCAGGTCTCGTACAAGGGCCACACGTGGAAGGCGAAGTGGTGGACGACGGGCGAGGAGCCCGGGACCACCGGCGAGTGGGGCGTCTGGCAGGACCTCGGCGCCTGCTGATCCCCCGCCCCGCGCGGCCTGCCGGACCGATCACGGTCCGGCAGGCCGTTCCTGTCGGTGCGTCAGACGTTGCCGAGGTCGGCGGAGAGCCAGTGCTCGGGGCGGACCGTGATGATGACGCCCTCGCCGTGGTTGGCCTCGGCGAACTCGACGTATCCGGCGACCTTGTCGGCCGGCAGATACCGCGAGGCCATCTCGGTCAGATGCGCGCGCCCCGCCGGGACCGTGGAGACGACGGACCCCTCGACCGACACATAGCGCACGGTCGGCTCCAGGCGGTCCACCATGAGCGTCAACCGGCCCGCCTTCTCGATGAGTTCGTGCTTACGGGAGTTCTTGCCGGTGTGGATCCACACATCGCCGCCGGGCGTGTACTGGTACCAGATGGGCACGGTCAGCGGGGCCCGGCCCTCGCCCCCGTCGACGGAGAGGGCCGCGATGTGCGGCTCGGCGAGAAACTGCTCACGCTCTTCACGGCTGAGGGCCACGGAACTGCTCCTTCACGATGCTGCGGGCATGTCTGCGGGCGGTTCGGTCCAGCATCGTGGACAAGGCCGCCGGCGCCCGTACTATTCCGCCCCCGGTGGGCGCGTCGGCCGGGCCCCGGAGACGCGAGTGCCGCCCGCACCGGGTCTCCCGGCACGGGCGGCGTTCTTCAGCGCGCCTCACACGCATGCCTCGTACCTCCGGGTGACTGGCCGTCAACTCCGGGGCGGCAGCCGTGCGTTCAGTGGACGCCGAGGGCCGTGCGCAGGGTCGTGAACAGGTCGGTCTGGTTCGTCACGCCGAGCACGCGGTACGCCTGCGGGCCCTGGGCCGCGATACGGACCTGGGTGCCGGTGTGCTCCTGCGACTGGCCGGGCGTGTTGGTCGAGTAGTTGACCTTGAGCTGCTGGCCCTCGTCGGTGACGAGCGTCGAGGACAGGCCGGGCGGGTTGGCCTCCAGCGGGACGATCTGGCTGGAGTGGCCGTGGTCGGCGGTGGTGACGACCAGCGTGTCCGGGTGCTTGGCCGCGTACGCGCGGGCGACCGCGACGGCACGGTCGAACGCGGCGGTCTCACCGATCTGGCCGCACGGGTCGGCCGCGTGGTCCTGCTTGTCGATGGAGGCGCCCTCGACCTGGAGGAAGAAGCCCTTCTTGGAGTGCTTCGACCTCTGCCCGGCCTTCTGTCCGGCCTTCTGCTTGGCCCCCAGGAGCTGGATCGCCTTCGTCGTCTGGTCGGCGAGGTTCGGCGTGCCGGCCGGGCGGTTGGGGTTGGCGGTGACGCAGCGCTGCGGGGCGGTGCCGCCGAGGGCCGCGCCCTTGCCGGTCCACTCGGTGGGCACGTTGCCGGGGGCGAACAGGCCGAGCAGCGGCTTGCCACCCTTGGCCGCCTTCAGAGACGCGTCGTCGGTGACGACGTCGTACCCGAGCTTGCGGGCCTGCTCGGTGACCGTCAGGCCCTTGTACTCGCCGTCGGTGACCTTCTGGTCGAAGCGCTGCTTGCCGCCGCCGAGGAGCACGTCGACCTTGTGGTTGACGCTCTGCTCGGCGATGGAGCCGGGGCCGCCCTTGGCGAGGGTGTCGGTGGGGCACTTCGCCATGTCGGCGGGGCCCTGGCAGGAGCGGTCCGTGGCGTGCGAGGCGAGCACGGCGGGCGTGGCGTCGGTCAGCTCGGCGGTGGTGACGCTGCCGGTGGCGAAGCCGCCCTTCTGGGCGAGTTCGAGGATCGTCGGTACGGCCTTGTCGGTGCCCGGCGTCTTCGAGATGCGGCCGTTGACCGTCTTGACGCCGGTCGCCCAACCGCTGCCGCTGGCCGCGGAGTCGGTGACGTAGTCCGGGGTGCCGTCGGCGTGCACGGCGTACGTCGTGTAGGCGCCCGTCAGCGGGAACTTGTCCATGTTCAGCCGGCCTGCCGCGCCGACCGTGTAGTCACGGGCGAGGGTGATCTCCGAGTCGCCCATGCCGTCGCCGATGAGCAGGATGACGTTCTTCGCCTTGCCGCCCTGCACGGCGTGCCGGGCCTGGTCCTGCGAGTCGAACGCGCCCGCGGACGCGGACAGCGCCACGACGGCCGCGCCGGCCGTGGCGGCGGACGCCGCGGCGACGAGGGTGCGGCGGGACAGGCGTGGTCTGGGCATGGCAACTCCTTGACTGCTTCTTGAACGTGCGCCTCACCTCACCAGCCGAAGGTGAACCGCGGTGAACGTCCGGATGCCGCGTACGCGACGCGCGGGCGGCTCGAACATGGGCACGCGACGCCCGGGCGGCTCGAACGTACGTCCCGTGCCGCCGCCCGGCGGGGGTGCCGCGCCGCCGAATCCCCCTGGTGCGGGGCCCTGTTGGCCGCCGTACGGGCGCCTCGCGGCCGCCTTCGCGACGTTCCGCGCAAAAGGGCCGCGTGAGATCATGGGGCCGATCCCGCCAGGGATGTCACGTACACGAAGGAGACCCGACAGCACCATGTTCGACGCGCTGAAGAACCTCAAGGACAAGGCAGAAGACCTCGCCGAGGAGCACGGCGACGCGATCTCCTCCGGTCTGGAGAAGGTCGGGGACTTCATCGACGACAAGACCGACGGCAAGCACAGCGACAAGATCGACACGGCCGTCGACAAGGCGCAGGAGTACGTGGAGAAGCTGGGCGAGAAGAAGGACTGACCGCCCCGCTCCACCGAGGGGCCGGCCCTGCTTCGGCGGGGGCCGGCCCCTCCGTCGTCCGCCGACGTGTCCAGCGGCGGCCCCGGCTGTCTACTGCCCCTCCGCCTGGAGGCGCAGGCCCGCCAGGGTCAGGTCGAGGGCGGCGAGGAACTGGTCGCGGTCGTCATGCGCCGCGAACTCGTCCGCGATCTGGCGGACATAGGGGAACTCGTCCGCGTCGAGCGAGCGCCAGGTCTGCGCGAAGCGCTCCAGGAACTCCTCCCGGTCGACATCACCGTCCGCGAGTTCCTCCGGCAGCTCCGCCCCCAGGTCGGCCGCCGAGCCGACGACCACGCCCGTGATCGCCGAGACCGCGTGGAAGCGCTGGCGCGGGGTGAGGTCGAGGCGCAGGGTCTGGCGGCCCAGCCGCTCGTACAGGCGCAGGGAGTTGCCCTGCACGTCCGTGTTGCGCATGAAGTAGGCCGACAGCCAGGGCCGGTCGGCGATGGCGTCGAAGAGGATGACGGCCATGGCGCGCAGGTCCGCGAGGGGGTCCTCGCTCGGCGGATGCGCGTCGACGGCGGCCAGGACCCCGCCGATGGCGTGGTCGGTGGCGCGGTCGAGCAGTTCGTCCTTGTTGGAGACGTACCAGTAGATCGTGCCGACGCCCGTGCCGAGCCGCGCGGCGAGGGCGCGGAAGGTCAGCGCGGACCCGCCGGCCTCGTCCAGCAGGGCCACGGCCGCGTCGAGCACGGCCTCCATGGAATGCGAAGCACGTTTGCGCCCTCGGGTGGGGGCTTCGGCGGAACGCGTGCGCGGGGGCGTCATGGGATCCATCCAATCATGGGGTTGCCTCTTCATCGAACGACGTTCTACTATCGAACTCTGTTCCAGTAACGAACGTCGTTCCATAGCAGGCGGCGGCGTTCGAGAGGAGGTCTCCCATGAGCGTCGTCACCGATCCCCCCACACGTACCGCCGGCGGCCGTACGTATCCGTCCCTGCGCGCGGCCTGGATGCCGCTGGCCGCGCTGTGTCTCGCGTTCTTCGTCGAGATGGTCGACAACACGCTGCTGTCGATCGCCCTGCCCACCATCGGCCGTGACCTCGGCGGCAGCACGACCGCGCTCCAGTGGGTCACCGGCGCGTACTCGCTGACGTTCGGCGGTCTCCTGCTCACCGCCGGATCGCTCGCGGACCGGCTGGGGCGGCGCCGCGTGCTGCTGGTCGGCCTTGCCGCGTTCGGCCTGCTCAGCCTGGGTGCGGTGGCCGTGCACTCGACCGGCGAGCTGATCGCCCTGCGGGCCGGTCTCGGTGTCGCGGCGGCGGCGATGGCGCCCATCACCAACTCGCTCGTCTTCCGTCTCTTCGACGACCAGGCCCTGCGCATGCGGGCGATGACCCTGATGATCGTCGTCGGCATGTCCGGCTTCGTCCTCGGCCCGCTGCTCGGCGGCACCGCACTCGCCCACGTCGGCTGGGAGTGGCTGCTGGTCGTCAACGCGCCGATCGCGCTGATCGCCGCCATCGGCGTCCGGCTCGGCGTCGCGGCCGACCGCCGCGAGGACCTGACCAGCGACCGGCTCGACCTGCCGGGCGCGGCCCTCAGCGTCCTCACCATCGGCCTGGCCTGCTACGCCCTGACCAGCGGCGTCGAGCACGGCTGGCGCTCGGCGGCCACGCTCGCCTCCGTCGCGGGCGCCCTCGCCTCGGGCATCGGCTTCGTATGGCACGAGCGGCGCAGCCCCGCGCCCATGCTGGACCTGCGGCTCTTCTCGCGCGGCACGGTCAGGGGCGCCGCGCTCGCCCAGATCGGCACGTCCGTGGCCATGGCCGGCGTGATGTTCGGGCTGATCCTCCACTTCCAGTACGCCTACGGGTGGAGCCCCGTGCGGGCCGGCCTCGCCAACCTGCCGATCATCGTCACCATGATCCTCGCCACGCCCCTGTCGGAGTGGCTGGCGAAGCGGTTCGGGCACCGGGTCGCGTGCCTGGTGGGCGCCGCGTGTCTCGCCGTCGCGCTGGGCGGGCTCGCGTGGGGCGTGGCGCACGGGTACGCGGTGATCGCCGCCTGCATGGTCGTGATGACGGTCGGGCTGCGCACCGTCATGACGATCTGCGCCATCGCGCTGGTCGAGGCGATGCCCGCCAACCGCACCTCCATCGGCACCGCGCTCAACGACACCGCGCAGGAGGTCGGCACCAGCGTCGGCACCGCCGTCATCGGCACGATGATCGCCGCGCTGGTCACGACGCGTCTGCCGGCGGGGGCCTGGAGCTCTGACCTCGTACGGTCCTTCTTTCACGGCGAGCGGATCAGTTACGCGCTGCTCGCGGTTCTCGTCGGCCTGATCGCGGCGGGCGGCGCGCTCACCCTCACCGATTCGCACGCGGTGGAGGAACACGGCTGAGCCGGCCCTGCCGGATGCGGGGGCCGTCAGGTGCCTCGCGCAGTTCCCCGCGCCCCTGAGCGTGGTTGTCCACCTTTCGGCCGGTGGCAGGCTGGTCGCGCAGTTCCCCGCGCCCCTTCGGTGCGCACTTCGTGCGCTACCTCTATCTGGGGAGGCAGGGGCGAAGCCCCGCCTCCAGGGGCGCGGGGAA